>NZ_DAMBSA010000380.1:0-4466 GCF_032054795.1 Pantoea sp. CTOTU49201 | reverse complement strand
TGGCGGTTTTATTGGGGGCGAAGTCAGCGTTGATGGCAGCGTATCAAGCCAGTTCCTGACGGCGTTACTGATGACCGCGCCGCTGGCGCAGCAAGACACGATCATCACCATTAAGGGTGATCTGGTTTCTAAGCCTTATATTGACATTACCTTGCACCTGATGCGCTGCTTTGGTGTGGACGTTGATAACCAGGATTACCAGCGTTTTGTGGTTAAAGGGCAGCAACAGTATCAGTCTCCGGGCGATTACCTGGTGGAAGGTGATGCGTCTTCTGCTTCTTATTTCCTCGCTGCGGCTGCCATTAAAGGTGGTACCGTGCGTGTAACAGGTATTGGCCGCAACAGCGTGCAGGGCGATATTCGTTTTGCTGATGTGCTGGAAAAAATGGGCGCAGTGATTGAGTGGGGCGATGATTACATCTCCTGTACGCGTGGATCGTTGACGGCAATCGATATGGATATGAACCATATTCCCGATGCGGCAATGACGATTGCGACTACTGCACTGTTCGCACAAGGCACCACGCTGATGCGCAACATCTATAACTGGCGTGTAAAAGAGACCGATCGTCTGGCTGCGATGGCGACTGAGTTGCGTAAAGTCGGTGCTGAAGTGGAAGAAGGACACGACTTTATTCGAGTGACACCGCCGGCTCAGTTGCAACATGCGGATATCGGTACCTATAACGATCACCGTATGGCGATGTGCTTCGCGCTGGTGGCTCTGTCTGATACGCCAGTAACTATCCTTGATCCAGGCTGCACCGCGAAAACCTTCCCAAGCTATTTCCAGCAGTTGGCGAAAATCAGTCATACTTTCTGATCGTCTAACCCGGCGCACTGCGCCGGGTTTCTTTGCTCTCCTTTGGCCTTATCAGGCGGAAATTCTTCTGAATCTGTCTATATTTCTAGCGCTGTCTACGCTAAAGGGTAACTAACCTGATGCAGGCAGCGTATAATGCCGCGCAATCCAGGCGGCCTGGAAGGGCTGACAATAAGCACGCAGCAACAGGAGAGAACAATGACGGCAATCGCCCCGGTTATTACCATCGATGGGCCAAGTGGCGCGGGTAAAGGGACTTTATGTAAAGCGATGGCGGAGTCGTTGCAGTGGCACTTACTGGATTCTGGCGCTATTTATCGCGTTTTAGCATTGGCTGCACTTCACCATCAGGTGGATATTGAGTCTGAAGAAGCATTAGTTCCGATTGCGGCGCATCTTGATGTGCGTTTTCTGTCGGTTGACGGTGAAATGCAGGTGGTGCTTGAAGGTGAAGACGTCACCGGTGAAATCCGCACGCAAGAAGTGAGCAACACTGCATCGCGCGTCGCCGCTTTTCCGCGAGTGCGTGAGGCGCTGCTTCGCCGCCAACGCGCCTTCCGCGAAGAGCCCGGTTTAATCGCTGATGGACGCGATATGGGAACCGTGGTTTTCCCTGACGCGCCAGTGAAAATTTTCCTCGACGCCAGCTCAGAAGAGCGCGCGCATCGCCGTATGCTACAGTTGCAGGAGAAGGGCTTTAATGTTAACTTTGATCGCCTTTTATCCGAGATAAAGGAACGCGACGACCGCGATCGTAATCGCGCCATCGCACCTTTAGTGCCTGCCACAGATGCTCTGGTACTGGATTCAACCAGTATGTCGATTGAGCAAGTGATTGAAAAGGCGCTTGATTATGCTAAGCAGAAGCTGGGCATTTAATCTTTCGGCAACCGAATTGCTGTAACCCTGTACCAAGGACCCGGTGCAGGGCATGTGAAACAACCCCATCCGACAATGAAGTCAGGTGGACGTTAAATTGAAGAATCCTAAGATTATCAATATGACTGAATCTTTTGCTCAACTCTTTGAAGAGTCCCTGAAAGAAATCGAAACCCGCCCGGGTTCCATCGTTCGTGGCGTTGTTGTCTCTATCGACAAAGACGTAGTTCTGGTTGATGCGGGTCTGAAATCTGAATCTGCAATTCCTGCAGAGCAGTTCAAGAACGCAGCCGGCGAACTGGAAATCCAGGTTGGCGACGAAGTTGACGTTGCGCTGGACGCAGTAGAAGACGGCTTCGGTGAAACCCTGCTGTCCCGTGAGAAAGCTAAACGTCACGAAGCTTGGATCACGCTGGAAAAAGCTTACGAAGACGCTGAAACTGTTACCGGTGTTATCAACGGCAAAGTTAAAGGTGGCTTCACAGTTGAGCTGAACGGTATTCGTGCGTTCCTGCCAGGTTCACTGGTAGACGTTCGTCCGGTTCGCGATACTCTGCACCTGGAAGGCAAAGAGCTTGAATTCAAAGTAATCAAGCTTGATCAGAAACGTAACAACGTCGTGGTTTCACGTCGTGCAGTTATCGAATCTGAGAACAGCGCTGAGCGCGATCAGTTGCTGGAAAACCTGCAGGAAGGCATGGAAGTTAAAGGTATCGTTAAGAACCTCACTGACTACGGTGCATTCGTGGATCTGGGCGGCGTTGACGGCCTGCTGCACATTACCGATATGGCTTGGAAACGCGTTAAGCATCCGAGCGAAATCGTCAACGTGGGCGACGAAATCACTGTTAAAGTGCTGAAGTTCGACCGCGAGCGTACCCGTGTATCTCTGGGCCTGAAACAGCTGGGCGAAGATCCTTGGGTGGCTATCGCTAAGCGCTATCCAGAAGGCACCCGCCTGACTGGTCGTGTAACCAACCTGACTGATTACGGCTGCTTCGTAGAAATCGAAGAAGGCGTTGAAGGTCTGGTACACGTTTCTGAAATGGACTGGACCAACAAAAACATCCATCCGTCTAAAGTTGTAAACGTAGGCGACGTGGTTGAAGTAATGGTTCTGGACATCGATGAAGAGCGTCGTCGTATCTCCCTGGGTCTGAAGCAGTGCAAATCTAACCCATGGCAGTTGTTCGCTGAGACTCACAACAAAGGCGATCGCGTTGAAGGTAAAATCAAGTCAATCACTGACTTCGGTATCTTCATCGGCCTGGACGGTGGCATCGACGGTCTGGTTCACCTGTCTGACATCTCCTGGAACGCGACTGGCGAAGAAGCCGTTCGTGAGTACAAAAAAGGCGACGAAATCGCTGCCGTTGTACTGCAGGTTGATGCAGAGCGCGAGCGCATCTCTCTGGGCGTGAAGCAGTTGGCTGAAGATCCATTCAACAACTACATCACCCTGAACAAGAAAGGCGCTATCGTGACTGGTAAAGTCACTGCAGTTGACGCGAAAGGTGCTACAGTAGAATTAGCTGACGGCGTAGAGGGTTACCTGCGCGCTTCTGAAGCTTCTCTGGACCGCATCGAAGATGCAACTCTGGTTCTGAGTGTTGGCGACGACGTTGAAGCTAAATTCACCGGCGTTGACCGTAAGAACCGCGTTGTGAGCCTGTCTGTTCGTGCTAAAGACCAGGCTGATGAGAAAGAAGCTATCAACACTGTTAACACCAAACAGGATGAAGGCAGCAACTTCTCTAGCGCGATGGCTGAAGCGTTCAAAGCGGCTAAAGGCGAGTAATCGACCTAAGGCACCGGACGATGAAAATCGTCCGGTTTCGGTAAAAGCTGTCATACCTTTCCCAATAAGGATTAACCGGAGGTTACATGACCAAGTCAGAACTTATTGAAAGACTTGCTGGCCAGCATACTCATATTCCGGCGAAAGTCGTTGAGGATGCGGTCAAAGAGATGCTTGAGCACATGGCCACTACGTTGGCCCAGGGCGAGCGCATTGAAATCCGGGGATTCGGCAGCTTTTCTTTGCATTACCGTGCACCGCGTACGGGTCGTAACCCGAAAACGGGTGACAAAGTGGATCTGGAAGGTAAATACGTTCCTCACTTTAAGCCGGGCAAAGAATTGCGTGACCGTGCGAACATCTACGGCTAAGCCGTTACCGAACGATAAAAACGACACTTTAGGGTGTCGTTTTTTTTTGCTTGCAGCATGCAGAATTGCGAGCTGGTCTCCAAAATGAAGTCCCACTAATGTAATCTCTGCAAAATTCTCTGAACCCATCGTGACACTCTCTCTTTTCACTGAAGCAAATCCCCCGTCTTCACTGCACACTCTTCCACCAATGAGGGAGAGCACAAATGCATATGAACTGGATTGTTCTTGCGAGATTGATGATTGCCTCGGCGTTGCCATTAGGTATATTGCCGCACATACCCACTGCGAGCGTAATACTCATTATGGTTGGATTCGCAGTATTACTCGGGTTGATGCCAATCATGTTGCTGCGGATATCAGGGATTGCTCTGTTAATGTTGGCATGGACATTGAATGAAGCTCGGCAGATGGTCAACAGCATTGAGGAACTGGCTGCCACGCCTATTGAAGCCACAGTGCGTATCACTGAAGTGCGTGAACAGAAGCAGCAGTTGACAGCGCAAATCCTGCTTATCGGTCAGCGTTATCAATTTCCACCTCTCTTTGTGACGCTCAATAATGCTTCTACTGAGCAACCATTTTGTGCCGGTCA
>NZ_DAMBSA010000379.1:0-4480 GCF_032054795.1 Pantoea sp. CTOTU49201 | reverse complement strand
GCGCAACTTCCTGTCAGCGGTTTAGTGTTTCTGACCTCGCTGTTTAGCGATGAGTTGAGTGTGGCAGCCGATATCCTGCCGCAGGCCAAAACCGTCCATCTCAGCCACAGCGCCAGCGCGGATGCCAACGTCGTGATTGCCGATGGTTATGACGCAGGTGCAGAGATGGGATTGTTGCTGCTGTCGCAAGGTCACCAACGTTTCGGCTTTATGCACAGCCAGGAAAACAGCGCGCCTGCGCGCCAACTAGACGGTTTTGTCGCCAGCCTGCAAGCAGAACAGAAAGAACTGAAAATCGAGCTCTCTGCCGGTGGCAACGATCGCGAACTGGCTTATCAGGCGATGACGGCGTATTTGAAGAAAACCCGTGCTGCCGAGCGCATCAATGCGCTGTTCTGCGAAAGCGATGTGTTGGCTTTTGGCGCGTTACAAGCGGTGCGCGACTTCGCGCAAGGTGCGCATGTTGCGGTGGTGGGTTTTGATGATGTCGATGAAGCGCGCGCGTCAACCTGGCATCTGACCAGCTGGGCGCAGCGTCGTGATTTGCTGGTGGCCGAAGCGTTAAATCGTTTATTGGAGAACCGTGCCGATACCAGTAACGCCTGGCAGCAGGGCGAATTGCAGGTGCGCCATTCGCATCACGGCAAACACGTGCCGGGCGAAATGTCGCAGTGCGGCTGTGCGATTCGGCATTGATAGCCGAAACAGGAACGGAAGGAGATGTTAATGCTGTGGCTTATCGCCAAATATGCCATTACTGCCGGCATGGTGGTGCTGATATCTGAAGTGGCTAAGCGTAGCGATCGCCTCGGTGGACTGATTGCCGCGCTTCCATTAGTAACCGTGCTGGTGCTGATCTGGATGAAGCTGGAAGGACAAAGCCAGGCCAAAATTGCCAGCCACGCGTGGTACACCTTCTGGTATGTGGTGCCGACTTTACCGATGTTTGTCGCCTTTCCGTTTCTCTATCAACGCCTCGGATTCTGGCCGACGCTGATTGCGAGCTGCGTGCTCACCATCTTGTTATTTCTGCTGTGGGCCACGCTGCTCAAGCGTTTTGGCATTGAGCTGATGTAATTTTGCTAAGTGAAAAGAGGGCGTTTGCCCTCATTTCCAGTCACTCAGAAAGCATATGCGGCGCTTGAAACTAGCTGTACAAAGGGCCCAGCAAGGGTTTGATTATGGTGCGCAATAATCTGCTCAGCGCTCAGCACGCCGTTATCCACCGAAGTATGTCCATCATCAATCAGCACCACGCGAAAACCTAAATCTGCGGCAGCGCGACAAGTGGTATCCACGCAGTATTCGCTCTTCATTCCAACAATTACTAACTCTTGAATATCGGCACTTTTCAGCGCTGCCAGTAATTCAGTGTCGCGGAAACAGTTGGGATAGCGCTTCACAAATACCCGATCGTGCGATGCATCCATCTGCAGTTCAGGAATCAATTGAGTCAGTGGGCTGCTTGCGGCGAAGGGCGATCCATCTGGTCCGGTGTGGCGGGCGAAGAAAACCGGTGCATGCGCTTGATGGGCTAACGCGATCAGCTGATTGATATTGGCTATAACAGATTCCGCAGCAAAGGGCGCTGGCGAAGCGTGAAATAAGCCGTTCTGCATATCAATGACTAATAAGGCTTTATGTTGTGGCTGCATGGTGTGTCTCCTTTCTGCATGCTATGAACGGAGACCATTCCCCGTCCAGTGATTGACGGGGCTGAGGATGCTGGAGCTTATCTCTTCGCTACAGATGCACACATGCCGCCGCCATATGCGGTGGTGGTTGTGGTCTCTGTGGTTAATGCGTTGAAGATAGACATAAAAGCTCGCCAGAATGTGGTGTGAGTTTTGAATCTAACAGAGTGCCGCGAGAAAACAAGCGTGAAGTGTTAACAGCTGTGAAACAAAAAGGCGCGCGCGGATTAACCTGCGTTCGCCCAATGTTTAATGCTTGGTTCCATTCCCTGAACCGTCACGATTGCGGAAAATATGCGTCACATTGTCGGTATTTTTGATCGCCACTCCGCTCTGTTGCGGGGTTTCAATATGATTCATCACTTCCGACATCGCGCGGCTCAACGCTTGCTGGCGCGGAGGATCGCACTCAGTCGATGCCATCCCACGCAACTTATCCAGCAGCGCGCGGGGTGAAAGCGGGCCGGATTTTTTCAGCAACTGTAAAATTGCATCGCCCATGATGATGTCGGTGAGCCGTTCTTCATCACTTCTGTACATAGATTCTCTCTGGTTACCGCGGCAGACCTGCGGCAAATAACAAAGTGGATTCAGTCTTACCAGTATGCAATGAGGCGGAAACCACTTGGTTAATTCTCAGGCCAGCTGCGCCTGGTTTAGGATTCTCGTTCTACGGAAAACATCAGTCCAATTAATTGCTGATAGTGAATTTCTGATTCAGTACCGCGCGCTTGTTCCATGCGGCACAGCAACTTGGTACACAGTGTTTTACGGCTTAGCGTCCGTCCGGAACGCAAGATTTCAACCACAATCTGCCCCAGCGTTTCCTGCTGTGAAGGCAAAGAGGCTTCTTTGAAGTACCGCGCAATAGCTTCCGACGCCGTGGAAAAGTTACGATCCTGACGCATGGTTCCATCCTTAAGGTTGACGTATAACTTTAGCCATCAAACTTATACAAATTTAATTAATATGTACAGGAATATGGCGAATCAGCTGCACAGCAATTTGGCCAAAAGTGCTAATTTATTGTTAACAATAACTTAAGAGATTGATAGTTAATGCTGAGTTTATTAAGCGCAATACTCGTCACTTTAGCGTCTTTCGGTCGCCATAAATGGCGACCCTACAAAGGATTGACGCGTTTTTGTAGGGTGCGCATTCATGCGCACCTGCATATTACCGTTTGTATTCCATCAGCCATCCGTCGAGCGCGTCAGCGTTTCCCAGCGATCTATCTCTGCGCTAAATGCTTCAATCTTCTGCCGTACCAACCCCAAAGCATCACTGCCCAGCAACAGATGAGCCGGTGGATTGCTGCTTTCGATCACCTCCAGCATCGCGCTGGCGGCTTTGAGCGGATCGCCCAATTGCTTGCCGCTCTTCGCCTCTCGTGCCTGGCGAATCGGGTCGAACAGCGCATCATAATCGGCGATGCTGCGTTCACTGCGAACCATGGAACGACCAGCCCAATCTGTGCGAAACGATCCTGGTGCGACGGCGGTCACGTGGATTTTGAACGGCGCCAGCTCTTTGCTCAGAGTTTCTGAAATCCCTTCCAGCGCAAACTTGCTGCCGCAGTAATAGCTGATCCCGGGCATGGTGATGAACCCGCCCATTGAGGTGATGTTGATGATGTGGCCGTGACGGCGCTGGCGCATAAAGGGCAGCAAGGCTTTAATCATCGCCACCGCGCCAAACACGTTGACGTCAAACTGACGGCGCATCTCATCCAGCGATGACTCTTCCATCACGCCTTCATGGCCGTAACCGGCGTTGTTCACCAGCACATCAATCGGGCCAACACGGGATTCAACATTGGCAATCACCGCATCAATGGCGGCGAAATGGGTGACATCCAACTCATAGGCGAAAGCATTTTCCGCATGCAAACTTTCAAACTCAGCCTTTGCTGCAGTATTGCGCACTGTACCAATCACGCGATAGCCACGACTTAGCGCAACCTGTGCCAATGCGCGACCAAATCCGCTGCTGACGCCGGTAATGAATAATGTTTTAGTCCTGGACATTTGCGGGTTCTCCTCGAAAAGTAGAGGATGCATAATATTCTGGCGATTAAATGGCATTAAGACCTTATCTTGTATATTCCTTGCCTAATCTTATGAAGGTGATGTTTCTCGATGAAAGAAACGCTCCAGCTGAAAACGGTAGAACTGCTTAAAACGCTAGCGTCGCAGGAAGGTTACAACCTGACTGCGCTGCCGGACGTGCGCATCCTGCGTTCCGATCGGCCGCTGGAGCGCACGCCGGTGCTGTACGATCCGGGCATCGTGATTGTGTGTCAGGGATCGAAGCGCGGTTTCTTTGGCGATCAGGTCTATCTGTACGATGAGCAACATTATCTGGCGGTTTCGGTGCCGGTGCCTTTTACCATGGAAACAGCGGCGTCAGTGGGACATCCGCTGCTGGCGATTTACCTGCATCTCGACTTCACTGTGGCGACTGAATTGCTGTTGCAGCTGGAGCAGCAGGATGTGGCGTTTGAGAGCCAGGCGGCGCAGAGCATGATGTCGAGCCCGATGGATCAGACGCTGCGCGAGACGGTATTGCGCTTTCTCACCACGCTTAACCACCCGCTGGATGCGAAGATGCTCGGCCCCGCGCTGGTGCGTGAACTCTATTATCGCGTGCTGACCGGTGCGCAAGGCAGCGCGCTGCGAGCAGCGCTCACCTTGCAGGGTCAATTTGGCAAAGTGGGCAAAGCGCTGAGCCACATTCACGCACACTATGCGCAGCCGCTAACGCTGGGACAACTGGCAGCGCTGGCG
>NZ_DAMBSA010000378.1:0-4489 GCF_032054795.1 Pantoea sp. CTOTU49201 | reverse complement strand
CGTGTTCACGGAACAGCGCCACCGGCGGACGCTGAGTTTCGCGCAGCAGATAAAATGCGCCCGGCAGCAACACCGCAACGGTGCCGTGCTGCGCCATCGCTTGCGCGTCGGCTTCGGTAGCGTATTCCAGATGATCGGCGGAGAGCGCACCGTAACCCGCCGCCAGCGCCGCACCGCCGAGCGCCGAAAGCTGCTCGGCGTGCAGTTTCACCGGCATGCCCAATGCTTTGGCTGCATCAAATACCGTGCGAACTTGCTCAGGAGAAAAGGCCAAATGCTCGCAAAACGCATCTACCGCATCCGCCAAACCTTCGGCTTTCACCTGCGGTAACAGGCGCTGACAGATGATATCGATCCAGCCTTGCGGATTGTCTTTAAACTCCGGCGGGAAACCGTGAGCGGCCAGGCAAGTAGCTTGCACATCGGCGGGCACCGTTTCCGCCAGCTCACGAATAGCGCGCAGCATAGTCAGCTCGCTGGCTTCATCAAGACCGTAACCGGATTTGATCTCCACCGTGGTGACGCCTTCCGCCAGTAGGCGATCCAGCCGCCAGCGCGCACTCGCTACCAGCTCTTGCTGGGAAGCGGCGCGGGTGGCGCGCACCGTGGAGAGAATGCCGCCGCCTTGCGCAGCGATTTCTGCATAGCTCACACCATTGAGACGCTGCTCAAACTCCTGGCTGCGATCGCCGCCAAACACCAGATGCGTATGGCAATCCACCAAACCGGGCGTGATGATGCCGCCGGAAAATTGGTGCTGTTCACGCGCGGCAAAAGCCGGGCATTCGCTGCGCGGCCCCACCCAAATCAGTTTTCCCTGATCGACCGCCAGCGCGCCGTCGGCAATCAGATTGTAGTGTCCGTCACGCATCGTAACGATGTCGGCCCCCAGCCACAGGCTGTCGATCTGCTCTGTTTCTGCCATCCCACTCCCCTTCGCGTTCGGCGATTTACACCAGGCTTCAAAGTATGTATATGTATATACAACCTTTCGCCATGCAGGATCAACCATGACAACCTATTTTGCCCCACGCGCGCTGCTGGCCGACGGCTGGCATGAGCGCGTGCTGATTACCACCAACGCAGCCGGACAGATTACACAACTCGCGCCCAACAGCGAGCCCGGCGATGCCACACGTCTTGCCGGACCGGTGATTCCAGCGATAGCGAATCTGCATTCACACGCCTTCCAGCGCGCGATGGCAGGACTGGCCGAAGTGGCGGGCGATCCGCAGGACAGCTTCTGGACATGGCGCGATCTGATGTATCGCATGGTGCAGCGCCTATCGCCCGAACAGGTTGGCGCTATCGCTACGCATCTCTACATCGACATGCTGAAAGGCGGCTATAGCCAGGTGGCGGAATTCCATTATTTGCATCACGATCCACACGGCAAACCTTACGCCGATGATGCCATGCAGCTGGCATTGATGGCGGCGGCGGAGAACGCTGGCATTGGCCAAACCTTGCTGCCGGTGCTCTACAGCTACAGCGGTTTTGGTTCGCAGCCGGCCAGCGACGGCCAGCGCCGTTTCATTCAGCAAACCGACGCCTATCTGCAACAGCAGCAGCGCGTGGCAAGCTGGAGCGCGGATAAGCCACTGCTTAATCATGGCATCTGCTTCCATTCGCTGCGCGCGGTGAATGAAGCGCAGATGCATGAGGTCTTAGCCGCCTGCCCGCAGGGTGTGCCGGTGCATATTCACGTCGCCGAACAGGAGAAAGAGGTTAACGATAGCCTGGCGTGGAGCGGCGAGCGTCCGGTGGCCTGGCTGCTAAACCGTTTCAAGGTCGATCAGCGCTGGTGTTTGATTCACGCTACCCATCTTGATGACGATGAAATTCAGCGCATGGCGGCGAGCGGCGCGGTGGCGGGCTTGTGTCCGACCACGGAAGCCAATCTCGGCGACGGCATTTTCCCGGCGGTGGAATACATCGCGCGCGGCGGCCGCTGGGGCATTGGCTCCGACAGCCACGTGTCGCTTAGCGCGCTGGAAGAGTTGCGCTGGCTGGAGTACGGTCAGCGACTGCGCGATCGTCGTCGCAACCGCATCACCTTGCCCAATCAACCTTCCGTCGGCGATCTGCTGTGGCAGCAAGCCGCACAGGGTGGTGCGCAGGCGTGTGGTTTGTCGGCGGGTGAACTGGCGATTGGCAAACGTGCTGACTGGCTGGTGCTGGCAGAAGACGCCTTCCTCAGCAGCGTCAGCAGCGCATCGCTGTTAAACCGCTGGCTGTTTGGCGGGCAGCGTGAACAGATCCGCGATGTGTTTGTGGCGGGCAAACAGGTAATCAGCGCAGGTCATCATGCGGCAGAAGAGCGCGCGGCAGCGAACTTTGCCGAGGCGATGAGGGCGTTGCAATGAGAACCCGTTTTGCCTACGACCAGCTTCCGGTCAGCCGCTGGCGCAACGGCGGCGGTGAAACGCGGGAAATCGTTAGCTATCCGCCGGGCGACGCGCAGTTTGCCTGGCGCGCCAGCATCGCGACTATCTCCGCCGACGGGCCGTTTTCGCCCTTCCCCGGCATCGATCGGGTGATTACCTTGCTGCATGGCGACAGCGTTTTACTTGAGAGTGAACAGGCTCAGCAGCGCTTAATCCCGCTGCAGCCGTGGGCGTTTCCCGGTGAATGGGCGATTGAAGCTAAAATTTCTGGCAGCTGTCAGGATTTCAATATCATGACGCGGCGCGACAGCTGGCGTTCTGCGGTGAGCATCGCCCAGGAAACGGTCAGCAGTGAAAACGGCGTGGCGTGGGTGATAGCGGGCACATGGCAAACTGCTACTGGGGAAAATCTGGCGGTGGATCAGGGGATGTGGTGGCTGGATGAAAAGCTACAGCTGGCACCACAAACGTCGGATGCCAGACTATTATTTGTCACGCTTAACCATGTCCTCTAAAGCGCCCCAGCAACTTATAGCGCGATCCCGGATACAACAGGCGCGCGTAGGTCACAATCTTGTTGTCGCTCCACGTCTGACGACGAATCAACAGGCACGGCTCATGTTCATCCAGCGCCAGATGCTTACGCTGGCGCAAATCCGGCAGCACCGCTTCAACAATATGCTCACCGGCGGTCAGCGGGGCGACGCGCATCAAATAGGTGTACGGCGTCAGCTGATGATAATCCTGACTGAGATAATCCGGCGCCACCAGCGGATTGACTAAACGGTCTTCCAGCTGCACCGGCAGATCGTTTTCGTAATGCACAATCAGCGAATGGAACAGCGTTTGCCCGGTAGATAATCCCAGCACCGCCGCCTGTTCTGGATCGGCCTTCATCTGCCCAATCGACAAAATCTTGCAGCTGTGACGATGACCGCGCTGCGCAATTTCATCAGCGATGTTGTGCACTTCCAGCATCGCGGTGTAGCCCTTCATCTCAGCGACAAAGGTGCCGACGCCCTGCATGCGCACCAGAAAACCTTCGCTGGTGAGTTCACGCAGCGCGCGGTTAATGGTCATACGACTGACGCCCAGCTCGTTCACCAGTTCACTTTCAGACGGCACGCGCTGATTGGCTTTCCAGTGGCCTTCACGGATCTGGCTAACGATTGCCTGCTTCACCCGCTGGTAAATCGGCGCAGGCTCATCGCCCATCGCCGCAGCCAGCTGTGCTACTGCTGTTTGCTCCGCCATTTCCTGTTCCTTTAAAGAATAATGCCCAAAGTTTACTGTCTCAGCCGGTAAATGTATATACATCTAATTGTGCAATCCGCCCAGCATTGGTGCAGCTTTCGTGCCATTCCGGTGCAATCACGCTGCGGTTGCGCCTGTTTCACCGCTTTGCGCCGCATTTCACAGAACAAGAACAATCTGGCATAGCGCTTGCTACTTGTATAGACAAGATTAGACACTTATGCTTCACTCATCGCAATCCACGGCAAATCGGACAGCCACATCGCAAAATATTGGCGTCCAATTCATGCCAGAACACTTGTATAGACAGGAGTAGACTATGTCAGGTTCGGTTCAGGAAATTCGCCTCGTTCCCGGTGAAGTGGACCTCGCGACCTTGCGCTGCATTTATCAAAGCAAGGTAACGCTCACGTTGGCCGATGAAGCGCGCGCAGCGATTGCCCGTGCCCATGAAACCGTTGATGCCATCGTCGCATCCGGCAAAGTGGTGTATGGCATCAACACCGGTTTCGGCAAGCTGGCGCAGACGCAGATCCCTTCGGCGCGGCTGGCAGAGCTGCAGCGCAATCTGGTGCTGTCGCACAGCGTTGGCCTGGGCGATTTGCTGCCGGACAATGTGGCGCGGCTGGTGGTTGCCACCAAAATTATCAGTCTGGCGCGCGGTCACTCTGGCGTGCGCATCGAACTGATTGAAGCGCTGCTGGCGCTGTTCAACGCGGGCGTGATGCCGTGCATTCCGGAGAAAGGTTCGGTGGGCGCGTCAGGCGATCTGGCACCGCTGGCACATATGTCGCTGATGCTGCTGGGCGAAGGTCAGGTACGCGTCGAGGGCGAATTAATTCCTGCTA
>NZ_DAMBSA010000377.1:0-4492 GCF_032054795.1 Pantoea sp. CTOTU49201 | reverse complement strand
GCGGTGCCTTTACCGTTACGAACACAAAATTTACAAATCTTGATTCCAGAACTGTTAGGCTACCTGGCCCGGCAGCAAGAGGTTTCTGCATCCACGTTGGCCCAATGGCTGGCGCGTCGAGATGATGCAGAAGACGCTCACTGGAATCACTCGCAGGCGATTGCACTGCTGGCAGAGCTGGAAAGGCTTTGCCCGCAACTGCTGAAGTCGCCGCCTTCAGGTCTGTTACAGACCATTGAGATTGAGAGCGCGCTGAACGCGTTGAAGCATGAGTGAACTAAACCAGGCTAGCCGGCCAAAGGCAATTTTTTTGATGGGGCCTACCGCCTCCGGTAAGACGGCATTAGCGATTTCGCTGCGTCAGCAACTTCCGGTGGAACTTATTAGCGTTGACTCTGCCTTAATCTATCGCGGGATGGATATTGGCACGGCGAAACCGTCGGCAGAAGAGTTAGCACTGGCGCCCCATCGTTTGCTGGACATTCGCGATCCGGCGGAAGCCTATTCCGCCGCAGAATTTCGTCGCGATGCGTTGGCAGAAATGGCGGAGATCACCCGGAAGGGGAAGATTCCGTTGCTTGTTGGTGGAACCATGCTCTACTTCAAGGCGTTGCTTGAAGGATTGTCGCCGTTGCCCTCGGCCGATCCCGAGGTGCGTCAGCGAATAGAGCAAATGGCGGCGGAGAAAGGGTGGGAAGCCCTGCACCGTCAGCTGTGTGAAATCGATCCGGTCGCCGGTAGTCGTATTCATCCGAATGATCCGCAGAGACTTTCGCGAGCACTGGAAGTTTTTTTTATTTCGGGTAAAACTTTAACGGAACTGACAAAAACCTCCGGCGAAGCGTTACCCTACGACGTGTACCAGTTTGCAATCGCACCTGCGAGTCGCGAACTGATACATCAACGCATTGCGTTGCGTTACGACCAGATGCTAGCGTCAGGATTTGAAGCGGAGGCTCGTGCACTGTTTGCGCGAGGTGATTTGCATACGGACATGCCTTCCATTCGTTGTGTCGGTTATCGCCAGATGTGGTCTTATTTATCAGGCGAAATTGATTACGACGAAATGGTTTATCGGGGAATTTGCGCCACTCGGCAGCTCGCTAAACGCCAGATGACCTGGTTACGTGGCTGGCCTGAAGTACACTGGTTAAACAGTGATGAGCCAGAGTCAGCGCGTAATGCGGTGCTTAAGGTAGTTAGTGCGTAGCAGGGATGATTGTGTACAATTGATTGGTTATCGTGCGCAAATTTTTACGCAGTTTTTCTGAACCACGGTTCTTAAAGCAACAAACAACAAGCATATAAGGAAAAGATAGAATGGCTAAGGGGCAATCTTTACAAGACCCGTTTTTGAACGCATTGCGTCGTGAACGTGTACCGGTTTCGATCTATTTGGTGAATGGTATTAAGCTGCAAGGGCAAATTGAATCCTTTGATCAGTTCGTCATTCTGTTAAAAAACACGGTCAGCCAGATGGTGTATAAGCACGCCATCTCTACAGTGGTTCCTTCTCGTCCAGTGTCGCACCATAGCAATAACGCGGGCGGCAGCGGTGGTAGCAGCAACTATCATCACAGCGGAAGCAATCAAGGCGCTCAGTCGCAGCCACAACAAGACGGCGATAACGCAGAATAATTTTGCGCTGCCGTAAAGCCAGGGCTGGAGAACGAGCACGTTTTCCTGTCCTGGTTATTTTATTTTAGCGAGGTTATAGCTTGTTTGACCGTTATGAAGCCGGTGAGCAGGCCGTACTGGTACACATCTGGTTCTCCCAAGACAAAGAGCTGGAAGATTTGCAGGAGTTTGAAACTCTTGTCTCTTCTGCGGGCGTTGAAGCGCTGCAAGTCATTACGGGCAGCCGTAAAGCGCCACATCCCAAATATTTTGTCGGTGAAGGAAAGGCAGTTGAAATTGCCGATGCGGTGAAAGCGAGTGGAGCATCGGTCGTTTTATTCGATCATGCCTTAACGCCTGCCCAGGAACGTAATTTAGAGCGTGTGTGTGAATGTCGTGTTGTCGACCGCACCGGCCTAATTCTTGATATTTTCGCTCAGCGCGCCCGTACCCATGAGGGTAAATTACAGGTCGAGCTGGCACAGTTACGCCACATGGCAACACGTTTAGTGCGTGGATGGACGCACCTTGAACGCCAAAAAGGTGGTATCGGTTTACGTGGCCCGGGTGAAACCCAGTTGGAAACGGACCGTCGTTTACTACGCAATCGAATAAGCCTGATCCTTTCCCGCCTCGAGCGTGTTGAGAAGCAGCGCGATCAGGGCCGCCAATCACGTGCTAAAGCTGACGTGCCAACCGTTTCTTTGGTGGGCTACACCAACGCAGGCAAATCTACCCTGTTTAATGCGATAACCTCCGCTGATGTTTATGTGGCAGATCAGCTGTTTGCGACACTTGATCCAACTTTACGTCGCCTGAATGTTGCAGACGTTGGTGAAGTGGTTCTGGCTGACACAGTGGGATTTATTCGTCATTTGCCACATGATTTAGTGGCTGCGTTTAAAGCTACGCTACAGGAAACGCGTCAGGCAGCGCTGCTGCTCCATGTTGTTGATGCGGCTGATTTACGTATCAATGACAACATCGAAGCCGTGAATGAAGTGCTGGTAGAAATAGAATCCGATGAAATTCCAGCACTGATGGTCATGAACAAAATCGATATGTTGGAAGATTTTGAGCCGCGTATCGATCGTAACGAAGAGAACCAACCGATTCGCGTTTGGTTATCTGCACAGAGCGGCGTGGGTCTGCCGTTACTGTGGCAGGCGCTTTCTGAGCGTTTGGCCGGTGAAATTGCGCAGTACGATTTACGTCTGCCGCCGGAAGCGGGCCGTTTACGCAGTCGTTTTTATCAGTTGCATGCTATAGAAAAAGAATGGAATGAAGATGATGGCTGTGTGAGTTTGCACGTGCGTATGCCGATCGTTGATTGGCGCCGTCTATGTAAACAAGAGCCGTCGCTAGCCAGTTATATTGTTTGACCGTTGCCTAACCGATCTTACCCAAAAGATTTCAGGTTGTAGCAAGGTGGCAATTGAACGAATTCCCGGGAGCTTACATCAGTAAGTGACCGGGATGAGTGAAAGCAGCCAACGCCGCTACAACCTGAAAGATGCAGGGTAAGCCGTAAATACAATAAATGGAGTAGAAACATGGCGTGGAATCAGCCCGGAAATAACGGACAGGACCGCGACCCGTGGGGAAGCAGCAATAATCAAGGCGGCAACTCTGGGGGAAATAAAGGAGGTCGCGATCAGGGACCACCTGATCTGGATGATATCTTCCGAAAGCTGAGTAAAAAACTCGGCGGACTGGGCGGTGGCAAACAGAATGACAATGGCCAACGCAGCGGCGGTAGCGGTGGCAAAATAGTTGGCATCGTTGCCGTAGCGGCGGTCGTTATCTGGGCGGCTAGCGGTTTCTACACCATCAAAGAAGCGGAACGTGGCGTCGTCACGCGCTTTGGCAAATTTAGCCATCTGGTTGAGCCAGGCCTCAACTGGAAACCGACTTTCGTCGATCAGGTTCGCGCCGTAAACGTAGAAGCTGTACGTGAACTGGCCGCGTCTGGCGTGATGTTGACCTCCGATGAGAACGTGGTGCGCGTTGAGATGAACGTACAGTACCGCGTGACCGATCCTGAGCGTTATCTGTATGCCGTGACCAGCGCCGACGACAGCCTGCGTCAGGCCACCGACAGCGCCTTGCGTGGCGTTATTGGTCGCTCAACCATGGACCGCATCCTGACGGAAGGCCGTACTGTGGTACGTAGCGAAACTCAGCGTGAGCTCGACGAGACCATCCGTCCGTACAACATGGGTATTACCCTGCTGGACGTAAACTTCCAAGCGGCGCGTCCACCGGAAGAAGTTAAAGCCGCGTTTGACGATGCGATTGCCGCGCGTGAAAACCGTGAACAGTACGTGCGTGAAGCTGAAGCTTATTCGAATGAAGTTCAGCCGCGTGCTAATGGTCAGGCGCAACGTATCCTTGAAGAGGGTCGTGCTTACAAAGAACGTACGGTGTTAGAAGCGCAGGGTGAAGTGGCACGTTTTGCCCGTTTGCTGCCTGAATATAAAGCTGCACCAGAAATCACCAAAGAGCGTCTCTACATTGAAACCATGGAACGTGTGCTGAGTCATACCCGCAAGGTATTGATCAGCGATCGTGGTAACAATTTGACGGTTCTGCCACTGGATCAACTGATGCGCGGTGGTCAGGCATCTGGTCAGGGCGGTCAGAAAATGACGAATTTAATGAAGTCTCCTTCGTCGTCCGATAGCAATGCGAATCGGGGAGATACTTCATCTTACAGTCCAGACAGCATCATGGATCAGCGTCGCGCTAATGCGCTGCGCAACGATACCCAGCGCCAGGGGAGGGAGTAATCGATGCGTAAGCCAATCATCGCCGTAATTATTGTAGTGCTGGTGGTGCTTTACGCGTCACTGTTCGTGGTGCAGGAAGGCCAACG
>NZ_DAMBSA010000376.1:0-4517 GCF_032054795.1 Pantoea sp. CTOTU49201 | reverse complement strand
ACCAAGGTGGTGGGAACGGAAGCGCGTGGCTTCCTGTTTGGCGCGCCGGTGGCGCTGGGTTTAGGCGTGGGATTTGTGCCGGTGCGTAAGCCAGGCAAACTGCCGCGTGAAACCTTCAGCGAAAGCTATGAGCTGGAATACGGTACCGATGCGCTGGAACTGCACAAAGATGCCATTAAGCCAGGCGATGTGGTGCTGGTGGTGGACGATCTGCTGGCAACCGGCGGCACGCTGGAAGCAACGGTGAAACTGATCCGCCGCGCCGGTGGTGAAGTGAAAGACGCCGCATTCGTGATTAATCTGTTTGACCTGACTGGCGAAGCGCGCCTGACCGCCATGGGCGTCGAGTGCTTCAGCCTGGTGAATTTCCCCGGCCACTAAGGCCTGCGCGCTCCGCTGCACGGCGGGGCGCCACCTCTGCAAAGTTAGTGGTTGCTGATCCGCTGGTGGCTGTTAAACTACTGCCAAAATAAACAGGGTTTGCGAAGCTGCATTTTCTCCCTTCTCCCTAAATTCCAGTGATTGAATCCACATGAGCTATCAGGTACTTGCGCGAAAATGGCGTCCCCAGGCCTTCGCTGACGTAGTCGGTCAGGAACATGTGCTGACTGCGCTGGCTAACGGGTTGTCACTGGGACGAATCCATCATGCTTATCTCTTTTCTGGTACTCGCGGCGTCGGGAAAACCTCGATCGCCCGTCTGCTGGCGAAGGGCCTTAACTGTGAAACCGGCATCACGTCAACGCCGTGCGGACAATGCGACAACTGCCGCGAAATCGAGCAGGGCCGTTTTGTCGATCTGATTGAGATCGATGCCGCCTCACGCACCAAAGTTGAAGATACGCGCGATCTGCTTGATAACGTGCAGTACGCGCCGGCGCGCGGTCGCTTCAAGGTCTACCTGATCGATGAAGTGCACATGCTGTCGCGTCACAGCTTCAACGCGCTGCTAAAAACGCTGGAAGAGCCGCCATCACACGTTAAATTCCTGCTGGCGACCACCGATCCGCAGAAGCTGCCGGTGACGATTCTGTCACGTTGCCTGCAATTCCATCTTAAAGCGCTCGACGTTGAGCAAATCCAGCAGCAGCTGGCGCATGTGTTGCAGCATGAGCAGATTGCTGCCGAACCGCGCGCGCTGCATCTGCTGGCGCGCGCCGCTGACGGCAGTATGCGCGATGCGCTGAGCCTGACCGACCAGGCGATTGCCATGGGGCAGGGCAGCGTAACGCGTGACACCGTGGCACAAATGCTCGGCACACTCGACGACGAACAGCCGCTGGCGCTGATTGAAGCGCTGGTAGATGGCCAGGGCGAACAGGTGATGGCGCTGCTGAATCAGGCCGCATCGCGCGGGGTTGAGTGGGAAGCGCTGCTGGTTGAGATGCTGCGTTTGCTGCACCGCATTGCGATGGTGCAGCTGTTACCGAGCTCGCTCAGCGAGGACGATCTTAGCCAGGCCGATCGCCTGCGCGAGTTAGCGCGCGTGCTGCCACCGGCTGATGTACAGCTCTATTACCAAACGCTGTTGATGGGACGTAAAGATCTGCCGCTGGCACCGGATCGGCGCTTAGGCGTGGAGATGACGCTGCTGCGCGCGCTGGCCTTCCATCCGCAGGCAACGATTGCCGAGCCGGTGGCGCGTCCGACCTTGACGCCACAAGCTGCTCCGCAGGTTGCGGCGCCGCAAGCCGCACCAAAAGCCGTGCCCGCTCCGGCTGCGCAGCCGCAGATGGCACCGCCGAACCATGACGCGCCGCCAATGTCGGATGATTATCCAGACATGCAGCCTGCGCCCGATCCGTTACCCGACTCCACCAGCCAGTTGTTACAGGCGCGAACGCAGTTGCTGCGTCAGGGAGCCGGCAAAGCAAAAAAGAGTGAGCCGGCAGCGCGTTCCGCGCGGCCGGCGAATCCGGCGCTGGAACGTCTCGCTAGCGTCACTGAACGTGTGCAACAACGTGCGTCTGAACCCACGGTAAAAGCCCCGGCCAAACCGGAAGCCTATCGCTGGAAAACGCAGCTGCCGGTTGAGGTTAAAGCGGAGCCGGTGGCGACGCCAAAAGCCTTGCGTTCGGCTCTGGAGCATGAGAAAACGCCAGAGCTGGCGCTGCGTCTGGCGGAAGAAGCCCAGCAGCGCGATGCATGGGCCGCAGAAATCGCCGCACTGACGCTGCCGAAACTGGTGCAGCAAGTGGCGCTCAACGCGTGGAAAGAGGTCGGCGAAAATGGCATTACGCTGCATCTGCGCAGCAGTCAGCGCCATCTGAATTCTGCGTCGGCAAAGCAAGCGCTGGCGGACGCGCTGAGTCAGTCTGCCGGTCAGCCGGTTGAATTGACCATTATTGAAGACGATAATCCTACGGTATTGACGCCACTGGAGTGGCGTCAGGCCATTTATGAAGAGAAGCTGTCGCAGGCGCGGCAGTCGATCGAAAACGATACCCATATTCAGACATTGCGTCGATTCTTCGATGCCGATTTGGATGAAGAGAGTATTCGACCGGTGTGAACATGCTGCCGCGCGTCAACTGCGCGCAGCCCCAGCAGAGAGAGAAAACTATGTTTGGTAAAGGCGGATTGGGCAACCTGATGAAACAGGCCCAGCAGATGCAAGACAAAATGGCCAAAGTTCAGGAAGAGATCGCCGCGATCGAAGTGACCGGTGAATCAGGCGCTGGCTTGGTTAAAGTAACCATCAACGGTGCGCACAACTGCCGTCGTGTCGAAGTCGATCCAAGCTTGCTGGAAGATGACAAAGACATGCTGGAAGATCTGATCGCCGCGGCCTTCAACGATGCGGCACGCCGTATTGACGAGACGCAGAAAGAGAAGATGGCTGCAGTTTCTTCAGGTATGCAGCTGCCACCTGGCTTCAAGATGCCGTTCTGATGCAAACCAGTCCACTGCTTGAATCTTTGATGGAGTCGTTGCGCTGCCTGCCGGGCGTTGGCCCGAAGTCGGCGCAGCGCATGGCTTTTCAGCTGTTGCAGCGCGATCGTAGCGGTGGCATGCGTCTGGCGCAGGCGTTGACCCGCGCCATGTCGGAAATCGGCCACTGTGCTGATTGCCGTACCTTCACCGAGCAGGAAATCTGCACCATCTGCGCCAATCCGCGTCGTCAGCAAAACGGCCAGATTTGCGTGGTGGAAAGCCCGGCAGATATCCACGCCATTGAGCAGACCGGCCAGTTTGGCGGCCGCTACTTTGTGCTGATGGGCCACTTGTCACCGCTGGATGGCATTGGTCCACAGGATATCGGCCTGGATCGGCTGGAGCAGCGTCTCGAGCGCGAAACTTTAACCGAAGTGATCCTCGCCACCAATCCCACGGTGGAAGGAGAAGCCACGGCCAACTACATCGCCGAGCTGTGCGGACAATATGGCGTTGATGCCAGCCGCATCGCACACGGTGTGCCGGTTGGCGGTGAGCTGGAAATGGTCGATGGCACCACGCTGTCGCACTCGCTCGCCGGACGCCACAAGATTAATTTCTAATCACTTGCCGATGTCTTCGCAGACATCGGCTTGAAATCCCGCCCTTCATCCCCATTTCTCTCTCAACGTATCATCAACCCCGATTCAGTTGAGGTAGCAATGACCATGAAAGGACAAGAGACGCGTGGCTTCCAGTCAGAGGTAAAACAACTTCTGCACCTGATGATCCATTCGCTCTATTCAAATAAAGAGATTTTCCTGCGCGAGCTGATTTCCAACGCTTCAGATGCCGCCGACAAACTGCGCTTCCGCGCGCTGTCGACGCCCGATCTGTATGAAGGCGACGGCGACCTGCGCGTACGTATCTCGGTCAATCCGGAAAATCGCACGCTGACGCTCAGCGATAACGGCATCGGTATGCGCCGTGATGAGGTGATTGAGAACCTCGGCACCATCGCGAAATCCGGTACCAAATCCTTCCTCGAATCCATGGGCTCCGACCAGGCGAAAGACAGCCAGCTGATCGGCCAGTTCGGCGTGGGCTTCTACTCGGCGTTCATCGTGGCGGACAAAGTCACCGTGCGCACCCGCGCCGCCGGCGCTAAAGCCGATGAAGCGGTGTTCTGGGAATCTGCCGGTGAAGGCGAATATACGCTGGCGGAGATTGAGAAAGCCGATCGCGGTACCGAAATCACGCTGCACTTCCGTGAAGGCGAAGACGATTTCCTCGATGCGTGGCGCGTACGTAACGTAATCAGCAAATACTCCGATCACATCGCGCTGCCGGTGGAGATTGAAAGCAAAGACGAAGAGAGCGACACCACCACCTGGGAAAAGATCAACAAAGCTCAGGCGCTGTGGACGCGTAACAAGTCCGAGATCAGCGACGACGAGTACAACGAGTTTTACAAACATATCGCCCATGATTTCAGCGATCCGGCGATCTGGAGCCACAACCGCGTGGAAGGTAAGCAGGAATACACCAGCTTGCTGTATCTGCCATCACGCGCGCCGTTTGACATGTTCAACCGCGACAGCAAGCACGGCCTGAAACTCTACGTACAGCGCGTGTTCATCATG
>NZ_DAMBSA010000375.1:0-4537 GCF_032054795.1 Pantoea sp. CTOTU49201 | reverse complement strand
GTTTGAAGGCGTGCTGCACAACATGGAGCGCCGTTATAAAGAGACGGAATCCAACGCGGTGCGTGAAGAGCTGGCGAAATTTATCAGCAACCGCGCCTGTGCCAGCTGTGAAGGCACGCGTCTGCGTCGTGAAGCGCGCCATGTTTTTGTCGAAGACACCAACCTGCCGACCATCTCAGAAATGAGCATCGGCCATGCGATGGATTTCTTCGCCAACATGAAGCTGAGCGGCCAGCGTGCGCAGATCGCGGAAAAAATCCTTAAGGAGATTGGCGATCGTCTGAGCTTCCTGGTGAACGTCGGCTTGAATTACCTGTCGATGTCACGTTCGGCGGAAACGCTCTCCGGCGGTGAAGCGCAGCGTATTCGTCTGGCCAGCCAGATTGGTGCCGGTTTGGTTGGCGTGATGTACGTGCTGGATGAACCGTCCATCGGCTTGCATCAGCGCGACAACGAACGCCTGCTCGGCACGCTGATTCACCTGCGCGATCTCGGTAACACGGTGATTGTAGTGGAGCACGATGAGGATGCGATTCGTGCCGCTGACCATGTGATCGATATCGGTCCGGGCGCTGGCGTGCACGGTGGTCAGGTGGTTGCCGAAGGCGATGTGCACGCGATCATGGCGAATGAAAATTCCCTGACCGGCCAGTTCCTCAGCGGCAAACGTGAGATCGCGATCCCTAAACAGCGCGTCAAAGGCGATCCCGCTAAAGTGCTGAAACTGACCGGTGCGCGCGGTAACAACCTCAAAGATGTCACGCTGACGATTCCGGTCGGCTTGTTTACCTGCATCACTGGCGTGTCCGGCTCGGGTAAATCAACGCTGATCAACGATACGCTGTTCCCGATTGCGCAGCGCCAGCTCAATGGCGCGACCACCATCGAAGCCGCGCCGTATCGTGAGATCGCCGGTCTGGAACATTTCGATAAAGTGATCGATATCGATCAGAGCCCAATTGGCCGTACGCCACGATCGAATCCCGCGACCTATACCGGCATTTTCACGCCAGTACGTGAGCTGTTCGCCGGTGTGCCTGAAGCGCGCTCACGCGGCTACAATCCAGGCCGCTTTAGCTTCAACGTGCGCGGCGGACGTTGCGAAGCCTGTCAGGGCGACGGCGTGATCAAGGTAGAAATGCACTTTCTGCCCGACATCTACGTGCCGTGCGATCAGTGCAAAGGCAAACGCTATAACCGCGAAACGCTGGAGATCAAATACAAAGGCAAAAGCATCCACGAAGTGCTGGATATGACCATCGAAGAAGCGCGCGAGTTCTTTGATGCGGTGCCGGCGCTGGCGCGTAAGCTGCAAACGCTGATCGATGTTGGCCTGTCGTATATCCGCCTCGGTCAGTCGGCGACCACGCTTTCGGGCGGTGAAGCGCAGCGCGTTAAGCTGGCGCGTGAGCTGTCTAAACGTGGCACCGGCCAGACGCTCTATATTCTTGATGAGCCGACCACCGGTCTGCACTTTGCGGATATTCAGCAACTGCTGGAAGTACTGCATCAGCTGCGCGATCAGGGCAACACCATCGTGGTGATTGAGCACAACCTCGACGTGGTGAAAACCGCGGACTGGATTGTCGATCTCGGCCCGGAAGGCGGCAGCGGCGGCGGTGAAATCCTGGTGTCCGGTACGCCAGAAACGGTGGCGGAGTGTGAAAAATCACACACGGCGCGTTTCCTTAAGCCAATGTTGAAGAAGTAATTTTCTCCCAGGCCCACCATTGCGGGCCTGATTTTTTTCTGCCGAATTCCGCAACGAAATGCAGGAACAGGCAAGAATCAGACAACTTCAGGCATATACGCATTCCATCCTGCTGACTATCCTTACAGCGTTCCTTTTGGCGTGATTCACGCGCCTTTTATCCCTGACGGGATCCCGCATAAAACTCACGACACATCCTACTGGAGACACCATGAATATTACGCATGCCTATGCCGCACAGGACGCGAAAGCAAAACTCGCCCCGTTCGACTTTAAGCCACGCGAACTGCGCGCTCATGATGTGCAGATTGAAGTGTTGTACTGCGGCGTCTGCCACTCTGACCTGCATACCGCGCGCAACGAATGGCGCAACACCATTTTCCCTGTAGTGCCGGGCCATGAAATCGTGGGTCGCGTCACTGCCGTTGGCGCGCACACTCACAACTACAAAGTGGGTGATTTGGTGGGCGTTGGTTGTATGGTTGATTCCTGCCGCAGCTGTCCAAGCTGTCAGGAAGGGCTGGAGCAGTATTGCGAAAATGGCTTCGTTGGCACTTATAACGGTGAAGACCGTGAAACCAAAGCCATCACCTACGGCGGTTACTCCACCAGCATGGTAGTAGATGAAAGCTTCGTGCTGCGCGTTCCAGAGAATCTCGATCTGGCGGGCGTTGCGCCGCTGCTGTGTGCCGGTATCACTACCTACTCGCCACTGCGTCACTGGAATGTTGGTCCAGGTAAAAAAGTCGGTATCGTCGGTTTGGGTGGCCTCGGTCATATGGGCGTAAAACTGGCTCATGCGATGGGTGCACATGTGGTGCTGTTCACCACGTCACCGTCAAAAATTGAAGATGGTAAACGCCTCGGCGCTGATGAGGTGGTGATTTCGAAAGATGCCGATCAAATGGCAGCGCACACCAACAGCTTTGACTTCATCCTGAACACGGTTGCGGCACAGCACGATCTCAACCCGTTCATCGCCCTGCTGAAGCGTGATGGCAACATGACGCTGGTCGGCGCACCGGAGCACGATCACCCGGCACCGCAGGTCTTCAACCTGATCTTCAAACGCCGTAGCATCGCTGGTTCACTGATTGGCGGCATTGCGGAAACCCAGGAGATGCTGGATTTCTGCGGCGAGCACGGTATCACTTCAGATATCGAACTGATCGCGATGAATCAAATCAACGAAGCCTACGAACGCATGCTGAAAAGCGACGTGAAATACCGCTTCGTGATTGATATCAATACCCTGCGCGAGGAATCTGCGGCTTAATTCGCCTCAGTGGTCATCATGGTTGACGCCCGCTTCACGCGTGGCGTCAGCCTGTTGCCAGGAAGCATCCACCAGATAATAAATCTGCGAATCTTTCAGCGAACCATCCAGCCACAGCGTGCTCCAGTGCGACTTGTTTAAGTGCTCGCTGGGAAACACATCGTTATGCTCCTCACGTAATAATTCCGCTAGTGCAGGCGTTGCTTTCAGCGACAAAGCCGGACGCCCTTTTACCTCATAAAGCATGGCAAACAGCACACCTTCACTTTTAATCTGCGTCGCCTGCCAGCACTCTTTAAAGCTTTGCTCCGCGCCCGGCTTGCTCATGCAGTACGTCAGTAAATCCGATGTGTTCATGTTTTATTCCCCTTGTAAGGTCGCCACGATACGCCGCGCACCGCCCTGCACCCGATGTTCACCCAACCAGATTCCCTGCCATGTGCCTAACATCAGGCGACCACGGTTGACCGGAATCAGGAGCGAAACGCCGAGTAGCGACGATTTAATGTGTGCGGGCATGTCGTCAGCCCCTTCGTAGTCGTGCTGATAAGGCGCACTTTCCGGAACATGGCGTAAGAAATGCTGCTCCATATCGCTGCGCACCGTGGGATCGCAATTCTCATTTAGCGTTAGAGACGCCGATGTGTGTTGCAGCAGGAGATGCAATTGGCCGACGCGCACATCGGATAAGCCGTGAAGCTGGCCGACAATCTCGTCGGTAATCAGATGAAAGCCGCGCGCTTTGGCGCCAAGCGTAAGCGTTTGTTGATGCCACATGCCAGAATCCTAAAAGTAATCACACCGTTTAAGTGTGCAGCATGTCGGCGAAAGGTAAACCCTGAAGAGAGGAAAAAGCGGCAGAGCGTGAACTCTGCCGACTGAAGGTTAGTCGCTCAGCTTAGCGGCCATGGTTTTGATGCTGCCCACATCATCTTTGGTGATAGCAGCCAGACGCTCGCCGTACTCTTTATCGGCTTTGTAGAAGTACGACAGCATAATGGCGCGGCTCTGCACATCCACGCCTTTCAACGCGCCGCCCAGAGAATTGATCAGATCGGTTTTCTCTTTGTCGTTAAAGGAACGATACAGATCGCCCGCCTGCTTAAAGTTCTGCGTTTTAGCGATCTTCGCCTGCTGCGTAGTGCCGCTCAGCGGGCTGTGACTATAACGTGCGCTCTGCAGCTCTTCGCGCGGATAGATGCGGCTTGGCTGATAGTTCACACCATGATCGTCAGCTTTGCCGCTGTTCATCGCGCCATCCTGATTACCGTTACTCACCGGCACGCGCGGCGCGTTGACCGGCAACGTCAGGCCATTAGCGCCCAAACGGTGCATCTGGGTATCGGCGTAGGAGAACAAGCGGCCCTGCAGCAGGCGATCTTCTGATGGTTCAATGCCCGGCACCAGATTCGACGGCGCCATTGCGACTTGCTCGGTTTCCTGGAAGAAGTTATCCACGTTGCGATTCAGTTCCATCTGGCCCACTTTCACTTCAGCGATACCCGGCCAGATTTTGGTGGCGTCCAGCGGGTTGAAGTCGAACTTATCCA
>NZ_DAMBSA010000374.1:0-4555 GCF_032054795.1 Pantoea sp. CTOTU49201 | reverse complement strand
CGATCGTGCAGCCATTGCACGGTTTCGATGACGCTTAATACGCCGAGCATGCCGTCGTAGCGACCGGCATTGCGCACCGTATCCAGATGCGAACCGAGCAGCAGCGCCTGCGCACCCGGCTGCGCCGCTTCGTAGCGTCCACAAATGTTGCCCACCGCGTCCTGCCACGTCGTCATGCCCGCGGCCTGCATCCATTCGCCGACGCGCGCGTTGGCGCGCAGCTGTTCCGGCGACAGATAAACGCGCGTCAGGCCATCTTCGCTTTCACTGATCTCAGCCAGCGCATCACAACGCGCCATGACGCGAGCGGCGGCGATCTGCGCCTCGCTGGCGGTCATCAGGCTTTTATTCATGCGCGGCTCCCGTAAAGATCCCACGCTGCCTGCATCGCTGCGCCTTGCGTGGTGCGGAAACCAACATGGTTCAGCACCGCTTCCAGTGCGCTTAAGGTCATCATCACGCAATCTTTACGCGCGTTGTAACCCATGGTGCCTATACGCCACACTTTGCCGTGCAGCGGACCAAACGAAGTACCGATCTCGATACCGAAGTCTTCCAGCACCAGCTTACGCACCTGATCGCCATTCACGCCCTGCGGGATCACCACGCCGAGCACGTTATTCATCTTGTGTTTTAAATCGCCAAAGGTTTCGAGGCCCATGCCCTGAATGCCTTTCAGCAGCGCATCGCCGTGCAGCTTGTGGCGCGCAATGCCGTTATCTAATCCTTCTTCCATCATCAGACGCGCACATTCACGCGCGCCAAACAGCGCGGTGGTGGCTTCGGTGTGGTGATTGAGGCGTTCCGGGCCCCAGTAATCCATGATCATGCCGAGATCGAAATAGTTGGAGTAGATCATCTCATCGTCGCCATCCTGATGATCGGCGGTGCGAATGCCCTCTTCCACGCATTTGCGCTTGCGGATCACCGCTTCCATCTGCGGGCTCAACGTGATTGGCGAGGTACCGGAAGGTCCGCCGAGGCACTTCTGCATGCCAGCCGATACCGCATCCAGCCCCCACGCATCGGTTTCCAGCGCATTACCGCCGAGTGATGCAGTGGCATCGGTGTAGAACAGCACGCCATATTTCTGGCAGATCGCGCCCAGTTCTTCCAGCGGCTGCAGCATGGTGGTGGACGTATCGCCCTGCACCGTCAGCAGCAGACGCGGCTGTACTTTTTTGATCGCGTCTTCGATCTGATCCGGCGTAAATACTTCGCCCCACGGCACTTCGATGGTGTGCACTTCCGCGCGGCAGCGGCGGGCGATTTCACACAGCAGATGACCGAAACGGCCAAACACCGGCACCAGCACTTTGTCGCCCGGACGGATCGCCGACAGCAGGATCGCTTCGATACCGGCGCGTGAAGTGCCGTCGATCAGCATCGTCCAGCGGTTTTCAGTGCGGAATACGCCACGGTACAGCGCCATCACTTCGTTCATGTAGTGCGTCATCGCCGGATCGTACTGGCCAATCAGCTGGCTCGACATGGCGCGCAGCACGCGCGGATCGGCGTTGATCGGGCCCGGTCCCATTAGCAGACGCTGTGGCGGATTGATTTGCGAAAATTGGCTGATATCCATGTTGTATTCCTTAAAGAAAACTTAGAGGCGGACCGTGGAGATAAACTGCTTCAGCTCCGCCGTTTGCGGATTGGCGAAGAGTGTTTTACTGTCGCCCTGCTCCCAGACGCGCCCCTGATGCATAAAGACCACGCGATCGCCCACGTCGCGGGCGAAGTTCATTTCATGGGTGACGAGAATCAGCGTCATGCCTTCGGCGGCCAGCTGCTCCAGCACTTTCAGCACTTCGCCGACCAGCTCGGGATCGAGCGCGGAGGTGATCTCGTCACAGAGTAAAACTTTGGGCTGCATCGCCAGCGCACGGGCAATCGCCACGCGCTGCTGCTGACCGCCAGACAAATTGGCCGGGTAGTAATTGATGCGCTCACCGAGGCCGACTTTCTCCAGCATCTGCGTTGCCAGTTCACGGCATTCAGCTTCGCTTTTCTTCAGCACGCGGCGCGGCGCCAGCATCACGTTTTCCAGCGCCGTCATGTGCGGGAACAGGTTGAAGTTCTGGAACACCATGCCGACCGAGCGGCTGATTTCCCGCGCCTGCGATTCGCGGTCGGTAATGGTCATACCGCCAAGTTTGATGCTGCCTTCCTGATAGCCTTCGAGGCCGTTCATGCAGCGCAGCAAGGTACTTTTGCCCGATCCGCTGCGGCCGATAATCGAGATCACTTCGCCGTGATCGACATCGAGATCGACACCTTTCAAGACGTGGTTGTCGCCGTAGTACTTCTGTACCTGATTAATGGTGATGAGCGGCATTGAATTTTTTCTCCAGGTACTGGCTGTAACGCGACAGCGGATAACACATCAGGAAGTAACCGAGCGCCACCAGGCCAAACACCTTGAACGGCTCATACGTCACGTTATTCAAAATGGTGCCGGCTTTGGTGAGCTCGACGAAACCGATAATCGAAGCCAACGCGGTGCCTTTAATCACCTGCACGGCAAACCCAACCGTAGGCGCGATAGCGATACGAATCGCCTGCGGCGCCACCACGCGAAACAGCGTTTGACCAAATGTCAGTCCGAGACAGCGCGACGCTTCCCACTGCCCTTTTGGCAGGGCGCGAATGCTGCCGTACCAGATATCCACCAGAAACGCGCTGGTGTAGAGCGTTAAGGCCAGCGAGGCGGCGGTCCATGGCGCCACATCGATGCCGAACAAGCCGACACCGAAGAAGGCGAGGAACAGCTGCATCAGCAGCGGCGTGCCCTGAAACAGCTCGGTGTACGCGCGCACAAAGCGCATCGGCCATTTACGTTTCAGCAGGCGCATAAACAGCAGCGGTAGAGTCACCAGCGTGCCGCCAAAAAATGCCACCAGCGAGAGTAAAATTGTCCAGCGCGCTGCCAGCAGCAGGTTGCGCAGGATGTCCCAGTCGGTAAATTGCGTCATCATGCCGGCTGCGCTCCCAACCATTTACGTCCCAGCGCCAGCAGCAGTTGGCGCATGGCGATCGACAACGCCAGATAGATCAGCGTGGTCACGAAATAGACTTCAAAACTCAAAAAGGTGCGCGACTGAATCAGGTTGGCGGCAAAGGTCAACTCTTCGTACGACACCTGCGACACCACCGATGAACCGAGCATCACAATGATGCATTGGCTGACCAGCGCCGGATAAATGCGCTGCAGCGACGGCGGCAGCACCACGCGGATAAAGGTTTGCGTGCGGGTTAATCCCAGCACGCGCCCCGCTTCCCACTGGCCGCGCGGCGTCACCTGAATCCCGGCGCGAATAATTTCGGTGCTGTACGCGCCCAGGTTAATCAACATCGCCAGCAGCGCCGCTTCGCCCGCCGTCAGTTTCAGACCCAAATTGGGCAAACCAAAGACGATAAAAAACAGCTGCACCACAAACGGCGTATTACGGATCAATTCGACATAAAGGCCCCAGATGCGGCTCGCCCAGCTTGGTTTACCGCTGCGCAGCGCCGCGCCGAGAATCCCGAGACTGACGCCGCCCACGGTGGCGAGCACGGTGATCTGAATCGTGACCCACAATCCGGCCAGCAACTCTGGCCAGTGCGGCCAGAGGTCGGCAAAGTTAAGTTGCGCCATGCTTTATGCGCCGAGGTTGGCTGGCAAAGGCGCTTTCAGCCACTCTTCCGACAGCTTGTTCAGCGTGCCGTCTTTGATGCCCTGCTCAATCAGCGCATTCACTTTCTCTTTTAGCGCCGGCTCATCTTTTTTCAGGCCGATGTAGCACGGTGAATCTTTCAGCATGAACTGGGCAACCGGTGCTTTCGCGGCGTTCTGACGCGCAATGGCGGCGACAACCAGGTTACCGGTGGCAACGTATTGCACTTGTCCCGACAGATAAGCCGACAGCGTGGTGTTGTTATCTTCGTAACGCTTCACCTGGGCATCTTTCGGCGCGATATCGCTTAACACCATATCTTCCACTGCACCGCGCGTGACGCCGATGGATTTGCCGCTCAGCGCTGCCGCATCTTTCAGGGTTTCGCCTTTCGGGCCAAATACGCCAAGGAAGAACGGCGCATAAGCTTGGGTGAAATCGATCACTTTTTCACGCTCGGCGTTTTTACCCATGCTGGAGATCACCAGATCGACTTTATCGGTCTGCAGATACGGCACGCGGTTGGCGCTGGAAACCGGCACCAGCTGCAACTTCAGTTTCATCTGTTTGGCGAGATACTTCGCCATGTCGATATCGTAGCCCTGCGGTTGCAGGTCAGTACCCACGGAACCGAACGGCGGGAAATCCTGTGGAACCGCCACGCGGATCACGCCGCGCTTCTGGATATCCTGCAGCTGATCGGCCATCGCACTCCCGACCTGCGCCATCAGCAATGCCGCGCCCGCTACCGCTAATAATACTTTTTTCATTATGCACCCCGGTGAGTGTACGTGAAACAAAAGATTCTTGATGAATCATTCTGCAACTAATGTGCCAACCGCAGTGCCGGGAGAAGAAAGGGGAAAAAACGGGGTTTTACCGCGTTGAAGGCAACA
>NZ_DAMBSA010000373.1:0-4640 GCF_032054795.1 Pantoea sp. CTOTU49201 | reverse complement strand
TTTTCCTGCTGCGGATCCTTTTGATAATGCTGCATCACCGCCCGCGCAACCTGATGCGGTTTTAAGAACGTGACGGTATCAAGCGAGACAGAGGCTTCAAACAGGCCGAGCGATTGCCCATAAACAGAAAGGTTGACCCACAGCTTCTGGCCGGTGACCAGCGATTCAAAACCAGGCGGAACCTGCGTGGCAGCGCGGGGTGCAAGAGAGGGGATCAGGGTAATGAAAGAGGCGATTAAAACGACGCGAATATTGACCTTCATTACAGCATCCTGCTGAAAAAGAATAATAAGGGGGGCGATCTGCCTAATGCCGCTCACTTAAGCAATATATTGCCTATGTAAGCAGGCGCGCATGAATGCGCACCCTACGAAAACCTCGCCAACTGCTGTAGGGTCGCCATTAATGGCGACCGATTTACGCTTAACTGGCGTGCATTAGGGGCGAGCGGCCCCCCGAAATAATTGATCAGTCAATACCGACAAATTAGCTCTGCGTGGTGGCCTGAGTAATTAACAAGCTGATCACGCCGGAATAGGTACCGGTTGCCAGCACGCCTTGTGTGGTCTGCGAGATTTTCAGTGGCAATACTGACGAACCGTTGGCGGTACCCGCCGGGAACAGCGAGGCGTAAGTCAGCGGTGTGTTGGTGGTGGTAATCGGTTTTAAATCCGCGCCCAGCGTGACGGTCAAGGGTACCGCTGTACCGGTGACGGTATTGTTAAGCTGAGCAGCGCTCACCAGCGCAACGTTAATATTGGCGGTTTGCGAGTTCGACCAGATTTTGGTGTCCAGTGAATAGGTAGACAAACCACGGCCCGGAATATATTGCATATTAATGGTACCCGGTAATGCGGTTCCGTCCGCCTGGGTCATATCGACCGTCGAATCGACATTCGCATTCACCGTAATATCTTTCTGCACCGCCTGTGCATTAAATACAGCCGTTAACGCAGCAGCGATGACAAGTGGTTTGATTAATTTTTGCATTTGTAGCTCCGTGAAAATCCTTGTACTGGCCGTAAATGACCGTCTCATGGGTAGTAAACTGCTTTATAACAAACAGGTTGTTATTCCTTTAATAGGTGCTGATCATTGTCCGATAACGTACTCGGCTAAATTCCGCGTGTTGAGATCAACATATTTAATTCTGACTTCCTGAGCAGCGCTTAATTCTGCTGAACTCCAGGCTTTGAAGCGCAGTGTTTCATCCGGATAAACCGTGGCGTGTTCTTTTTTCCACTGGCAGCTGCCGCTGATATGTTGTTTTGAGCAAACCGCCACCTCACGAATCACTACGCGTACGGTACCTGAATTCTTTACTTCGCCCGATGCGGACGGACTAAGCGATAACCTGGCATTGCGCGGCGGAATATGGACCAGCACGCCCCAGACTAAATTGATGCCGACCTGATTGCTGATGTTATTATTCGGCAGCGATTTATCTTTCAATTCATCCGGGGCAGCAACGGCCTCAAAGTAGACGCGCCAGGCGGTCTCTTTTTCCGGCGGTTGTAATGAAATCAGCCGAATGATGCGTTGAGAACCGGAAGCGAGCGCGAACTTATCCGGTGTGGCGATAAGCGAGCGAGAAACGGCATCCTCAACCAATATTTCTTTTTCAAACGGTGTCGCAGGACGCTCAATTCGCTTGATGCTGACGCGAATAAACTGCGCTTCACCGCTCTGTGATAATGTCTGCACCTGCGCCGCACCCTGATTATTCAGGGTGACTTCCATTGGATAGACACTCATATTTGCCGATGCTGATGGCATAGCAATAAAACCCATGAGGATCAGAGGGTAAGCGAGTTTTTTTAGCAGATAATTATTGAATGAAATACCCAATGAAAAGCCGTGGTGCAGCGTTTTTTGCGGTGAATCGTCCATGATAAATCCTTATGAAATCCATTAAAAACCTGTCGGATATTCCCTGTAAAAATCGGCATAGCTATAAGCCAGCGTGGCTTAATCAAGCGGAATAACCGTGCGTTAAGAAAGTTCTCATAAGGGCTTTGTTAAGTCACTGTCCATTTTTGTGGTTAATTTTTTTAAGCTGTGCTGCAAAGTGAATACTTGACAAAATATCGCAACCTAACTTAATGAAATAGCTATAAAAACAAAAATTAATTTACAGGCTTAGAAATGGTCTTATCAGTTTAAAATAAAATCAGGCTTTACAAAAAATAGCCCATTGATGGTAAGATCGTACTCGGAAGGGCAAAAAGACCCTTGTTAATCTTAAAATGTTAACCTCAGAAATAATGCCTCCCAAAAGCATCATCAACCGATTCTCAACCGGCTTTAAAATAACGTATGAGAAGGTGGGTGGTTTTTGAAATATTTATAATTGATAACCAGGCACAGCACAGCAATATGAAAAGCAAACAGCAACTCACAGCATTAATTTATCATCGCGCAGCAGAGATTAAGTCAAATAAAAACATCTCGTTAGTTATGCAGAAGCATTACAAACTGTTGTTCAGACTGTATCTGACTAAGCCGCTCTATTTCAAAGTCATTTTTAAAGCCAATCGCTTTATTATTGGTTCCGCCATCATGGCGTACTCCTTCACTTCAGCAAACCCAACGCTGCGTGATGTAAAAGACTTTTGTAAGAAAACCGGCCTGATTAGCGACAACACCATTGACTCCTTTCTGCTGTTTATTCGTGTAGGTGGGCGTATGGAAGTTAAAAAGGATGCGCAGGATAAACGCAAGTTAACCTACACGGTGACCAACAAAGCACTGGATGAAACCCGCGCCTTAATTAATACCATGATGATCCCATACGGCATGTTGTATGGTGATTTCGACGTTTCGGCATGCCTGAAAATGGAAAATTTCCATGCCGAATACTTCCAAAAATACGCTGAAATTACCCTCAAGCATGTCTACTTATTCGATATGGTGCCAGAGAGTAAAGCCTTCATTTTCAGGGATGCCGGGCATATGCTGCTGATGGATCTTTACATCGAAAGTTTGCAACAAAAAACCACCGTTATTGAGTACAACTACCTGAAAGCGTCACTGAAATGTGGGGTATCGCGTTCGCACATCAAACGCTGTCTGCAGGACGCTGAAGCGGCGGGGTTGCTGACGCTGGACAAAGCCAGCAATACGCTCATTTTGCATCTCTCCTTTATGCAAATGGCGCTGGATTATTTTGCGGTCTATATGGCAATGGTCGAGTACGGGTTGCGCGGCTTATCGGGCGTGCCTCCGCTACCGGCGAGCATGTCACGATAATCTGTTTTTTCTCTTATTGGTGAATTGCCATATTCAACAAATCGATTGCCACTATTGTCGTTTTACATTTATTTGTCCGGGTTTTAATAATTCAGCGGGAATTAATACAGGCCAGATTAAGGCCATACATAATATTTACCTGCAATCACCAAGGACAATATGAAATTAACTTCAATAGCTTTGGCATTAGGTTTTAGCCTGTTGGGAAACGCGTTTAATGCTGTAGCCGCCGATCAACCGGTTAGCGGCGGCAGCTTAACGGTGGGTGTCGAAACCGAACCCACCACTTTTAACCCGCAGCTTAATGGTCAGGACAAAGCGGAAATCACGCTGCGTAACTTCTGGGAATCGCTGCTGGCGCGCCGTCCGGACGGCAGTTTTGTGCCGTGGCTGGCGGAAAGTTATGAGGCCAGCCAGGATGGCAAAGTGATCCGCTTTAATCTGCGTCAGGACGTCACCTTCTCCAACGGCGAGAAGTTCGATGCCAACGCGGTGGCTGAGAACTTCCGCCAAACTCAGGTCGCGCAATATTGCGCCGGCACCAGTTTGTGCCTGATGGGTTCGCACATCGAGAAGATTGAAACGCCGGACGATCACACTGTGGTGATCACCCTGAAAGAGGTTTACTCACCCTTCCTTTCTTTCGCAGCGGGCTTGCAGATTTTGGCACCGGCCAGCTGGAAATCACCACAGCTGAAATCGGGCGGCAAAGATCTGGCGGGCACCGGGCCGTTTATTCTCGAAAGCTATGAGAAAGGTCAGCAGGTGACTTACGTTAAAAACCCGAAATACAACTGGGCACCGGCCACCGCGAAGCATCAGGGACCGGCGTATCTCGATCGCGTTACCTATCGCTTCCTGCCGGAATCCTCGGTGCGCACTGGCGCACTGCTGTCTGGTCAGGTTGATGCTATTGAAGGCATTTCGGGTAACGATGCCGGTGAATTTAAAGACAATCCCGACTTTACCTATCAGCATGCGCTGAACACCGGTACGCCTTATTCGCTGTTCCTCAACGTGGAATATGGCCCGACGCAAGATGTGAAAGTGCGTCAGGCGTTACTGCAAGGTCTGGATATCGATCAGCTGCTGAAGTCGGTGTATCGCGGCGAACGTACCCGCGCGTGGGGCATCACGTCGCCCATCGATCCGCTCTATAACAAAGAGCTGGAGGGCAAATACGGCAACAATCCGGATGCGGCCAACAAGCTGCTGGATGAAGCCGGTTGGAAAACGCGTGATGGCGAAGGTTTCCGCACTAAAGAGGGCCAGCGTCTGCGCATTGAGCTGATTCAGGCCCAGGCGACGGTGCGTGACCAGCGCGATGTGCTGCTGCAGGCGATTCAGGCGCAGGCACGTCAGCGGCTTGGCGTTGATCTCAAGCTGAATTA
>NZ_DAMBSA010000372.1:0-4661 GCF_032054795.1 Pantoea sp. CTOTU49201 | reverse complement strand
CGGTACGGTGATGCTGGGCGAATATGCACCGGTTGAACGTCGTGGGTTGGTGTCGTCGGTGATTGCGCTGGGCTCAAACAGCGGCACGCTGATTGCGTCGCTGGTCTGGCTGGCAGTGATCCAGATGGACAAAGAGAGTTTGCTGGCGTGGGGCTGGCGTATTCCGTTCCTCAGCAGCGCGCTGATTGCGGTGGTGGCGTTGTGGATTCGTCGCAACCTACGTGAAACGCCGGTGTTTGAACGCCAGCAGGCGGAATTGCAGGCCGAACGTAACGCCACGCTGGCGCAGGCGAAAGAAGAAGTGGATACGCGCAGCTTCTGGCGCCGCACCCGCGCTTTCTGGACCATGGTCGGTTTACGTATCGGCGAAAACGGCCCTTCTTATCTGGCGCAGGGCTTCATTGTCGGATACGTCGCCAAAGTGCTGATGCTCGACAAATCGGTGCCCACCACAGCGGTGTTCATCGCCTCTTTACTTGGTTTCCTGATCATTCCGTTTGCCGGCTGGCTGTCGGATCGCTTTGGTCGCCGCATTACCTATCGCTGCTTCTGCTTATTGCTGATGTTCTACGCCTGGCCTGCCTTTAGCCTTATGGACAGCCGCGATCCGGCGATTGTGATGGCGGTAATTGTGGTCGGTATGGCGCTGGCATCGCTGGGTATTTTCGGCGTGCAGGCGGCGTGGGGCGTCGAGATGTTTGGCGTGAAGCGTCGTTACACCAAGATGGCGGTAGCGAAAGAGCTGGGGTCTATCCTTTCAGGAGGTACCGCGCCATTAGTGGCGGCGGCGCTGCTGTCGTTTACCGGACACTGGTGGCCGATTGCGGTTTACTTCACGGCGATGGCCAGCATCGGTTTTCTCACCACTTTCGTGGCGCCGGAAACGCGCGGACGCGATCTCAATCTGCCGGAAGATGCCATCTGACCAGCAGGATCGCGTAAACCATCATCACCATTGGCCGGAGATTCCGGTCAATGGCATTTACGCAGGGGCAAAGGAATGGCGAAATCTCCAACCGGAAACGTAACGCGCACGGACGTGGCAAAAATCGCCGGTACCTCGGTGGCGGTGGTCAGTTATGTGATCAATAACGGCCCGCGACCGGTGGCAGAAGCCACGCGTCAGCGCGTGCTGGAGGCGATCAAGCAGACCGGCTATCGCCCCAATGCCGTGGCGCGCGCGCTGGCTTCGGGCAGCACTAAAACCTTTGGTTTAGTGGTGCCGAACATCGGTAATCCCTTTGTTGCTTCGATGGCGCACATGCTGTTGCAAGAGTCGATGAATCACGGCCACGTCATGCTGCTGGGTGATGCCGGTGACGATCGCAAACGCGAGCTGGAGATTATTCAGGGCCTGTTAAATCGTCAGGTTGATGGCCTGTTTTACAATAGCGTCGATCGCCATCCCTACATTGATGTGATTCAGGCCAGCGGTACGCCGCTGGTGATGCTGGATCGCATTGAGCCGCGTCCGGGCGTCAGCATGCTGCGCGTTAATGAGCGTGAAGCGGCGTGTCAGGTAACGTCGCATCTGCTCAGCCACGGTTATCAGCAGGTAGGCATGATCAGCGGTCCGCTAGACATGCTTAACGCGCAGGATCGTATTCAGGGCTGGCGCGATGCGCTGGCGCAGAAAGGATTGCTGGCGGATGAGGCGATGATTTTCCCGGCCAGCTACACGCGGCAGGGCGGTTACGACGCCGCGCAGCGCATGGTGGCCAGCGGTCGTGTGCCGCGCGCGCTGTTTACCAGTAATGAAGGCCAGGCGATTGGCTGCATTCGGGCGCTGTCGGAGCATGGACTGCGCGTGCCGCAGGATGTCGCGCTGGTGTGTTTTAACGGTACCGATCAGTCGGCGTTTCATGTGCCGACGCTCACCACCGTCCGTCAGCCGTTGCGCGATATGGCGCGCAGTGCGATTGCCATGCTCAAAAATTGGGATGGCGACGCCAAGCTGGCGGAATTCCCTCACCATTTAGAAATCGGTGAGTCCTGTGGCTGCCAGCTTACTCAACAACAATAAAACTATAACACTATGAAAAGATTGATTATCGATTGTGATCCGGGAAACGGTATAGCGGGCGCCAACACCGACGACGGCCTTGCGCTGGCGTTAGCATTGGCTTCGAAGTCGCTGTCGCTGGAACTGATTACCACCGTCACCGGCAACACGCTGAGCGCGGTCGGTGCGCAGGTAGCCAAAGATCTGCTGCAGCGATTGGGACGCAACATTCCGGTGGTGCAGGGCGCGTTGCAGGCACTGCGCGAAGATCCTGCGCCATGGCGTGCGCGTCTTGACCACGTTGCCGATGAAAAGCTCGGTGAACTGTGGCGCGGCGTGCGTCAGCCGCAGCGCATTCCGGCGGATGGGCATGACGCGGCTGGCGTAATGGGCCAACTGATTTGTGACAATCCCGGCGAGTTTACGCTGGTGGCGATCGGTCCGCTGACCAACGTGGCGCTGGCGCTGCAGCGTTATCCGCAAATGGCAGAATCGGTGGCAGAGATTGTGATTATGGGCGGCGTGTTTGCGCTGGATGATTACATCAAAGACACCAATTTTGGCCTCGATCCGGAAGCGGCGCATCAGGTACTGCACAGCGGCGCGACCATCACGCTGGTACCGATGGATGCCACCACGCAAACCTTGATGACGCAGCAGGATCTCACGCGGCTTACCGCCAACGATCATCCGTTGCCACAGTTTGTGCGCGAGACGCTACGTCCGTGGATCGATTATTCGATTCGCACCCGCCATTTGCCCGGCTGCTGGATTCATGATGCGCTGGTGGTGGCGTGGTTGCTGAATCAGCGAGTCGCCGACGGCGTGGATTACCATGTGGATATTGAGCTGCGTCCCGGCGCCACGCGTGGCAAAAGCTGGCGTTATCGCACGCCGCTGCGTTTGGATATCGGCGTGCCGCCGCAGACCGGCGCATTGGTGCATGTGATTCAAACCGTCAATAACGCGCTGCTGCTGGAGATGATCGAAAAGGCGTTTAATCAGCTGAAACGCTGAACCGTTTTCCAGGTGCGCATAAATGCGCACCCTACAAAATCGCCGTAAGGTCGCCATTTATGACGACCTTCCTCTTCAACATGACACGCTTTTTTACACCGCGAATCACTCGCTGACAATTCCCGTCCCAGCCCGCCTTTCTGACATGCTATATACAAATGGTTAACATAATAGTAACTCGTGAAATTATTCGCGCGGTAACTTCTACAATAAATCCGGCCAACGATCCGGAAGCTAATCAGACAGGATAACAACATGTTCAACTGGACTGCGACCCAGCGCAACGTGGCTTTTGCCAGTTTCGCGAGCTGGACGCTGGATGCGTTCGACTTCTTTATCTTAGTGTTTGTCCTCAGCGATCTTGCCCAGTATTTCCATACCAGCGTCTCCGATGTTTCCCTCGCCATCATGCTCACGCTCGCCGTGCGACCGATCGGCGCGCTGCTGTTTGGTCGGCTGGCGGAGAAGTATGGCCGCCGACCGATTTTGATGCTCAATATCGTGATGTTCTCGGCGTTTGAGTTGCTGTCGGCGTGGTCGCCCACCTTCACGGCGTTCCTCGGTTTCCGCGTGATTTACGGTGTGGCGATGGGCGGCATTTGGGGCGTGGCGTCGTCGCTGGCGCTGGAAACCATTCCAGATCGCTCGCGCGGCTTGATGTCTGGCATCTTCCAGGCCGGTTATCCATGCGGCTATCTGCTGGCGTCAGTGATTTTTGGTTTGTTCTTCGAAACGGTCGGTTGGCGCGGCATGTTCCTGATTGGCGCGTTGCCGATTCTGCTGCTGCCGTTTATCTACTTCAAAGTGCCGGAATCGCCGGTGTGGCTGGCGGCGCGCGAGCGTAAAGAGAGCAATGCGCTGCTGCCGATTATCCGCCAGCACTGGAAGATCTGTATCTATATGGTGCTGCTGATGGCCTGCTTTAACTTCTTTAGCCACGGTACGCAGGATCTCTATCCCACCTTCCTGAAAGTGCAGCATCAGTTTGATCCGCACACTGTCAGCATCATTGCTATTAGCTACAACATCGCGGCGATGCTGGGCGGCATCACCTTTGGAGCACTCTCCGAGCGGATTGGCCGTAAGCGCGCGATTATTCTGGCATCGTTCCTCGCGCTGCCGGTGCTGCCGCTGTGGGCCTTCTCCAGCGGTTCATGGATGATCGGTATCGGCGCGTTTCTGATGCAGTTTATGGTGCAGGGCGCGTGGGGCGTGGTGCCGACCTATCTCACCGAACTGGTGCCCGCCAACGCGCGCGCGGTGCTGCCGGGCTTTGTCTATCAGCTGGGGAATTTGATTGCCTCAGTGAATGCGACGGTGCAGTCGCGTATTGCCGAGGCACACGGCGGCAATTATGGTTTGGGGATGGCGATTGTCGCCGGAACGGTGGCGGTGCTGATTTGCGTGTTAGTGGCGTTTGGTCGGGAGACGCGCGGCATCGAAATCTCCGGTGCTGCCGCGCGCGAGTCGCGTTAAAGCGCCTCGCAGACGTCAACCCATTTCGCCGCAGTGAGTTCTGCCATGCGCTGTGGCGAAATGCGTACCGCGCTATGAATCGATCCTGCTGCTGGCAGCACTTCATCAAAGCTGCGCAGCGACACATCGCAATAAATGGTCAGTGGATTTTCCAGCCCGAACGGAC
>NZ_DAMBSA010000371.1:0-4675 GCF_032054795.1 Pantoea sp. CTOTU49201 | reverse complement strand
ATCAGCGTCATGCCTTGTTGATTCATAATGGCAAGGTGGCGGATAAGCTGGCGGGATTAAGCGCCAATTGCTGGACTTCGCCGGCAGCCGATCGAAATTCAATCTCAGCTTGCGTCATGTCACCATCCGGCAAAAACCATAATGTGGCGGGCAGGGCGTGTGCGGTATCGCCGCGCAGGCGGAGTTCACCGTTTTTAATCGTTCCCTGCGCTAACGCGCCGACCACCGGATGCCAGACAGTACCGGGCAATGGCCCTTTTTCACCGGCTTCACCGCTGGTGAGCGTTGAGAGTTGCCAGCGATCGCTGTGCAGGTGTAAGCGCCAAATGCGTGCTTCCAGCTGTGCCTGCTCCCACGCCCAACGCGCACTATCCTGCAGTTGTTCCAGCGGTTGCGCCGTTTTGCTCTCGGGCATCGCCGCGACCACCAAGCGTGTCACCACACCCAGCAACATCAGCACCATCATGATTTCTAACAGCGTGAAACCCTGACTTCTGTTCTTCATGGTTATTCGCTGCCGTCCAGCTGCCAATTATTGACATCATCTTCGCTACCGGTTTCGCCATCCGCGCCTACAGAGAACAGGTCAATAGCACCGTGTTTGCCTGGACTGACCAGGCGATAATCGTTGCCCCAGGGATCTTGTGGCAAGCGGCGGATATAGCCATCGCTGCGATAGTTGCGTGGTTGCGGGGCGATCGCTGGCGCCGTGACCAGCGCTTTTAAACCCTGTTCAGTGGTGGGATAACGGCCATTATCCAGCTTGTACATGTCGAGAGCATTCTCCAACGTGACAATGTCACTCACGGTTTTCTGCCGATCGGCGCGATCTTTATTACCCATCAAGCTGGGGATCACCAAACTGGCGAGCACGCCAAGAATCACAATCACTACCATGATTTCCAGCAGCGTAAAGCCACGCTGGCGTTGGGTTTGTTCCATTGAGTTTTATCCTGTCAGTGAGTTGAGCTGTAAAATCGGCTGCAAAATAGCGAGGATGATGAACAGCACAATCGCCGCCATCACCACAATCAGTAAGGGTTCGAACAGGCTTACCGCTATTGTCATCTGGCTGACAAAAGCCTGATCCTGAATATCGGCGGTGCGCTTGAGCATCGCATCCAGCTCGCCGCTGCTTTCGCCGCTGGCAATCATATGGCGCATCATCGGCGTGAGCAGTTGTGAAGCCTCCAGCGCCTGCGTCAGTGTGACGCCTTCGCGTACGCGTTCAGCAGCCAGCTGTAGGCGTTCACGAATAAAAACGTTACTCAGCACGGCCGCGCTGATGGCCATGCCTTCCAGAAGGGGGACGGCGCTATGGGTAAGAATGCTCAGAGTGCGCGCATAGCGCGCCAGGTTGAGATTCAGCGTAATACGACCGATCACCGGCAGCTGCAGCATGCGTTGATGCCAGCGCAGTTGCAGCGTCGGGTGGCGCAGGGCTCTTTGGCACAGCAGCAGAAGTGTAACGATGGCGATTAACAGTGAAGGTCCGAACTGCTGTGCTGCATCGCTCAGCTGCATCAGAATGCGCGTGCTGGCAGGTAAACGCTGTTGCATATGGCTGAACTGCGCCACCACTTCAGGCACCACCGCGACCAGCAAAATTCCCACCACCGACATGGCTACCACGGTGAGCAACAGCGGATAGATCATCGCCTGCAACAGTTTGCTTTTTAGTTTCTCGCTCTGCTCGCTGTAATCCGCCAGTTGCTCCAGCACACGCTCCAGGCGGCCGGAAGCTTCACCCGCGCTGATCATCGCCTGATACAAGGGGGAAAAGGTTTTCGGAAACAGCGCAACTGCTTCAGCCAGCGAACTGCCTTCCAGCACGCGCTGCCGTAAGGTGTCGATCAGCTGGCGCTGCTGTGGCTTTTCACTCTGCTGGGACAGCGCCTGCAACGACTGCGCCAGCGGTAAGTTCGCGCCAGTTAAGGTGGCGAGTTGGCGCATCATCAACACGAAATCACGAGATTTAATGCGACCTGACTTTGCGCGCGAGGCTGCGGCAGACTTTAACGATAACGGCTGCCAGCGACGCTCACGCAGCAGTTGCCGCGCGTGGCGGGCGTTGTCGGCTTCGATCGTACCGCGCTGGGTTTTACCCTGATCGTCGCGTGCCACAAAGCGGAAGTTCATCAATATCCCTCCCGGGAGACGCGCAGCACCTCTTCCAGTGACGTGATCCCGCCCAGAGCCTTGTCCAGACCGTCCTGCATCAGCGAGATACGCTGAGTGATTTGTTGTTGTAGAACCTGCTCATTCAATCCCTGGCTGATGGCGCTGCGTAGCGCATCATCCACTACAACCAGCTCATGAATGCCGGTACGACCACGATAGCCGCTATGGTTGCACGCGGCGCAGCCTTGCGGCTGAAAAAGCGGGGCGCTGAGCGTCAGGCCACTCAGTCCGTAGCGGGTTAACACATGATTATCGGGTTGCCACGGCTGTTTACAGGCTTCACAGAGTTTGCGTACCAGACGCTGGGCTAACACCGCGCTCAGGGCATTCGCCAGCAAAAAGGGTTCGATGCCCATATCACGCAGGCGTTCTATTGCTCCTAATGCGCTGTTGGTGTGTAGCGTAGAGAGCACCAGATGGCCGGTCAGCGAGGCTTGCACGGCGATTTGTGCTGTTTCGCTGTCGCGGATTTCACCAATCATCACCACATCCGGATCCTGACGCAAAATGGCGCGCAACCCACGGGCAAAGGTCATGTCAACTTTGGCATTGACCTGCGTTTGACCGATGCCTTCCAGTTCGTATTCGACCGGATCTTCGATGGTAAGAATGTTTTTTTCCGGACGATAAAGCTCGCGCAACGCGGCATACAGCGTGGTGCTTTTCCCCGAACCCGTTGGGCCGGTTACCAGAATGATGCCGTGCGGTAGCTGCAGCTGCTGCTTTAAACGCTGACACAACGGCGCATGCATGCCGGTATTTTCCAGCGACAGATCAAGGCTGTTTTTATCGAGGATACGCAACACCACGCGTTCGCCGTGACTGGCGGGCAGCGTTGAAACGCGGACATCCACGCTGCGGCCGGCAATGCGCAATGTTATGCGACCATCTTGCGGCAGGCGTTTTTCGGCGATATCCAGTTTTGCCATCACTTTGAGGCGAGAAATAAGATAGCGGCTGAGCTGGACCGGCGGCGTCAGCACCTGACGCAACATGCCATCAATGCGGAAGCGCACGCTTAACAGCTTTTCGAACGGCTCAATGTGCACGTCCGAAGCACCTTCACGCACCGCTTCGCTGAGGATCGCATTGATCAAGCGGATCACCGGCGCGCCATCGTCGCTATCCAGCAATTCATTTTCATCGGGTAAAGCATCAACCAATTCATCCAGATCGAGGCTCTGGCCGATTTCGCTCACCATCTGCTGCGATGCGTTGTTCTGCTGATAACAGGCGCTGGCGAGTTGCTGAAACTGTTCGTCGCTAACCGTTTCAATCCGCCCATCAGGGCAACGGCGTCGCGCCTCCGCCAGCGCAGCAAAGCGGATGCTTGATTTACAACAGAGTCGCGGAGGCTGTTCTGGCAGCAGCACAATGTCGTGCTGCTGCACCCAGTTCCACGGCAAAAGCGGCGTACTCATCGCGCCGCCCGATTGAAGTCGTTAATCAGTTGCACAGTCTCATCCAGCGCCTGATTGTTCTGGCTTCCACCGAGGATCTGATTAAAGCCGCGCTCAATGCTGCGTGCGGCAGGCGAGCCCTGCAGCGCATCGCCAAATTTATTACGCTGCGCTTCCGTGCTAACGCTGTAATCCGCCTGGCTGCGAATGATGGTTGGACGGATAAACAGCATCAGATTGCGTTTGCTGCTTTTCTCCGACTGATAGCGGAACAAACCACCCACTAACGGAATTTTGCCCAACAGCGGCACGCTATTGGTGACGCGTGAGCCGCTGTTATCCAGCAGTCCGCCCACCACTACGGTGTTGCCGCTGCTGACCTGCACCGCATTGCGTACCGTGCGGGTGTTGAAAGTGGGGCCGAGATTATCTTTGCTGGCCGCTTCTGACACGCTCGAGACTTCCTGCTCAATCTCCATCATCACCGCATTGCCTTTACTGATTTGCGGTTTCACCTTGAGCTTAATGCCCACGCTGCGGCGCGATACCGTTTGGTAAATGTTGTCGCCGCTGGTGGTTTGTGAACCGGTCAGCACAGGAACATCCTGGCCAACGGTGAATTCCGCTTCCATATTGTCGAGCGTGACGATGCTCGGCGTGGCGAGAATATTGTTTTCACTGTTGGTTTGCAGTGCGGTGAATAAACCCGACCAGTTGCCGCGATAAAAACCAGCGGCAAGGCCGTTCATCTTCGCCAGTGCTTCACCCATGCCGCCTGCGGATAGCCCGGTGACTTGCGTGCCGGTATCCGTAAACTGCGTACCGCCGCCGCGCTGATTGAACCACTGCACGCCGAGCGCCAAACCATCGGCATCCTCGACTTCAACGATAATGGCTTCGACCAAAACCTGGGCGCGATCGATATCCAGCAGCTGAATGACGTGTTCCAGCTCGGCAACACTCTCAGGCGGTGCGTTGATCACCAGCGAATTGGTGTGTTTATCGGCTTTTACCACCACGTCTTTCATGACGCTGATGGCCGGAATTGCGGTGCCGCCTTCGGAGCGGGTATCACCTTGCGGATTGATGCCGGT
>NZ_DAMBSA010000370.1:0-4681 GCF_032054795.1 Pantoea sp. CTOTU49201 | reverse complement strand
GGCGACATCGGCAGCCCGGTGATCACACCATTGCCAGCTGAGAAAATGACGCTGCGTCCAGAGGCCGGTAACTATATTGCTAACATCGCAGCCTCCAATACGCTGTTCAACCTGCGCCTGCACGATCGCGGCGGTGAAACACAGTATGTTGATGCCCTTAGCGGCGAGAAAAAAGTCACCAGTCTGTGGATGCGTAATCTGGGCGGCCATCAGCAGGTGCGTGACAGCTCCGGGCAGCTGAAAACCGAAACCAATCGTTACGTCCTGCAAATGGGCGGCGATCTGTTAACCACGGACAATCTGCACCTTGGCGCTATGGCGGGATATGGCAACGCGCGCAGCAACACCGATTCGAACGTGACCGGTTATCGTTCTCAGGGCCACACCACCGGTTATAACCTTGGCGTTTATGGCACCTGGTATCAGCAGCCTGAGCAGCAAACCGGTGCTTATGTGGATAGCTGGTTGCAATACAGCTGGTTTAACAACAGCGTCAATGGCGACCATTTAAGCGCCGAACGCTATCAGTCACGTGGTTTCACCGCCTCGCTGGAAAGCGGTTATAGCTGGAAACTGGGTCAGGACAGTTTTAACAACAGCTACTTCATTGAGCCCAATGCGCAGTTTATCTGGATGGGCGTGAAAGCTGATGATGTGACTGAAGCCAACGGTACGCGCGTCACTAGTCAGGGCGATGGCAACGTGCAGTCACGTTTAGGTGTCCGCACATCAATGAAAACAGCGGGCGAAAACGGTCAGACGGTGTTTAAACCTTATCTGGAAGCCAACTGGATCAGTAACAGCAAGACCTTTGCCACCACGCTGGACGGCGTGAAAGTAGGCGCGCAGGGCGAGAAGAATATTGCTGAGGTGCGTGTCGGTGTTGATAGCCAACTGCGCTCCAATCTCAATTTGTGGGGCAGTGTTGGTCAGCAGGCAGGTAATAATCACTATCGTGATACCAGCGCGGCGATTGGTGTCAAATTGAGCTTCTAATCGCAATAATGCTCAGTAACGTACCGGGTGAATTTCACCCGGTTTTTTCTCTGACAGCATTAGTTGTGAAAACCAGGTTAATCTTAACGGTAACAGATGCGGTTAATGTTTGATTGCAAAGGGGCTAATGATGGCCGTACAGGATAGGATGGGCTTGTCGGGAACCAGCAAAATAGTGACCGCGCTCATTGTCGACGATCATCCGGTGGTACGCACAGCGGTGGAAATGTTACTCACGCGAGAGAACATTGAGGTGGTTGGCAAAGTTGCAGATGGCGCTGAAGCACTGCAGATGATGCGAAATTTACAGCCGGATCTGGTGATTCTGGATATTGCTATTCCAACCATCAATGGACTTGAAGTGATTACCCGTGCTCGTGCTGCCAATATGGCAGTTAAAATTCTGGTGTTTACTTCTCAAAGTGCCGCTTCGTTTGCTGGCCGCTGCCGTCGTGCTGGCGCTTCGGGTTTTGTGGAAAAAACGGAAACCTTAGAAGACTTACTGGATGCCATTCGCGCTGTGCGAGCGGGCTACACCTTTTTCCCGGCCGAAGATTTCCTGCAGGTTGAGACGGCGCAGGCTTCATCGCATACGGAGAGTGAAAAACTCGCCACGCTTACCGATCGCGAAATGATGGTGCTGATCTACCTCGCCAAAGGCTATAGCAATATCGAAATCGCCAATGAACTGACATTGAGCAATAAAACCATCAGTACCTACAAAACCCGATTGCTGACGAAACTCGGAGTCAAAACACTGGTAGATCTGATTGTTATCGCCAACCGCAATAATCTGGTGGGCTGATCACGCGTTATGGCTAACTCCCTGAAAAAAATCGGTCTGGCTTTGCTGCTGTTTACTTCATGCTATGTGCTGAATGAAGCGATGGTCTCCGCCGCCGAGCAGGTATTAAACCTCAAACTGCTGAGCCGTTCTCCCCAGCTCAATCATCTTCCGTCACAAGGTTTTAATGCAGAACAGCAGCAGTGGCTGGCGACCAAACCGCAACTCACCGTTGGCATTGCCAGACCTTCATATCCACCTTTTACCATTATCAACAATCATGCGGAGCTGGAAGGGATCACGGCAGACTATGTGGGACTTCTGGCGGCCATCATCAATAAACCGGTAAAAATCCGTCTATTTTCCAGTCAAAAAGCGGCGGAAGAAGCCCTGAACGCTGGCACGGTGGATTTGCTGGGTTCCGTCACCCAATTTGATAATGATGGCAACAAGGTCGTGCGCACTGAACCTTACGCAAGCGAACAGGCGATTCTTGCGATGCGCAGCAATAACAGCCGCACGCTAAGCAGTGATTTGGCAGGCGAACATATCGCGATGGCCAGCGGTTATCTGCCTTTGGAATGGGTTCAGCGACAATATCCGCTGGCCAGTATTCAAACCTATCCTAGCTATCAGCAAGCCATTGGCGCGGTGGCGTTTGGAGATGCCGACGTATTCCTTGGCGATCTTTATCCGATCAGCCGAAATTTTATTAATAATATTCGCGTGGTTAACTTCGCCGATTTCCCGGCCAAAGATCTCGCGTTTGGCGTGCGATCGACTCATCCGCTTTTGCAGCAAATCGTTAATATTGCGCTGCAGGAGATTAACAATGAAGAGCGATTAAATATCCTGCAGCGATGGCATGTAGGCCGCAGCGCTAGTGTATTAAATCAGCAGATATTCCAACTGAGTGATGCAGAAAAACAGTGGATAAAACAACACAACAAAGTGCGTGTCGTCGCCATTGATGGTTTCGCGCCGCTGACCTTCACCGATGACGAGGGTAATTATCGCGGCATCACCGTCGATATGCTGGCGCAAATTCGTCTGCGCACCGGACTCGATTTCGAAATGGTGAGCGCGCGTGATGTCAGCGAAATGCAGACCATGTTGAAAAATAATCAGGCCGATATGATTGGTGCATTAACGCCAAGCACAACTCGCAAAAATGACCTGATGTTCAGTCGCGCCTATTTTACCAGCGCTTTCGTGATGGTGGTGCGTCAGCAGCCCAATGCCGCGCGCAACCTGAATGAGCTCAATGGTAAAAAGCTGGCAGTAATCAATGGCACCGGCATGGCGACCTATATTCGCAGTCGCTATCCGTTGGTGAAACTGGTTGATGCCGCCAGCGCCAGTGATGCGCTGGCGATGTTGAATCGTGGCGATGTCGATGCCGCAGCCAATACGCTTGCCAACTCCGAATATCAAATCGCGCGTTATTATCGTAATCGCATGCGCATTAGCGCCACGCTGAATGAATCGCCGGCGTTTCTCTCGTTTGCCGTGCCGCCGCAATCACCAGAACTGCTGAGCATTATCGATAAAGTAATGCTCAGCATTCCGCCAGATGAAATGGATGTCATCGGCAATCTGTGGCGTCCAAATAACATGGTGTCGTCCGATAATTTCTGGCGCGAGAATCGCATCTTTATTTACAGCGCTGCAGCATTCGCCACGGCGCTGATCTTAGTGTCATTGCTTTGGGCTATTTGGCTGCGCCGGCAGATTCGGATCAAAATACGCGTGCAGCGCGAGTTGAACGATCAGCTGGAATTCATGAACGACATGATTAACGGCACGCCGAATGCGACCTATATCCGCGATGCCAGCGGCACATTAACCCAATGTAATGAAAGTTATCTGCAATTTCTCAATGCCACACGCGAACAGGTGATTAATCAGTCGCTGTTTAAACGCGATGTCTTTCACGATAAGCAGCAGAACACCCAATATATTCAGGACTTTTATCAGGTGCTGAGCAGCGGCACGCCCATCTTTAAAGATCGTACCTTTGTGCATGCTTCCGGTGCGGAGAAAACGATTTTTCACTGGCTGCTGCCTTACCGCGATGCCAGCGGCAATGTGAAGGGCGTTATTGGCGGCTGGCTGGATGTCAGTGAGCGGCGCGTATTACTTGAAGCGCTGAACGAGGCCAAAGAGCAAGCCGAGGACGCTAACCGCGCCAAAACGCAGTTCCTCTCAACCATGAGCCATGAGATTCGCACGCCGCTCAATGCGGTAATCGGCATGCTGGAAATGGCGCGGAAATCAGCAGATAAAAATCGGGTGGATCATCAGGCGTTAGACGTCGCTTTTAGTTCGGCGAATGAGCTGGTGGAGCTGCTCGGCGATATTCTCGACATCGCGCGCATTGAAGCCGGCAAATTGACGCTGCAGCCAGAGCGCTGCAACGTGCAGGCACTTTGTCAGTCGGTGGTGCGCGTGTTTTCCGGTATGGCGGCGCAGAAAAACCTCGATCTGCATCTGTCCGTTGATCCGCAAACCGGGCCCGCGCTGTGGCTCGATCCGCTGCGTTTTAAGCAGATCCTCTCCAATCTGATTGGCAACGCGATCAAGTTCACCGCCAGCGGCAGCGTGAGTGTGGATGTCAGGCTTACGCACCATGATCGTTGGCAAATTACCGCCACCGTGCGCGACACAGGAAAAGGCATTTCTCTAGCCGATCAGCAAAAACTGTTTACGCCGTTTAGTCAGGTGGGACAAAACGGTGAGCAGGTAAAACGTGGCACCGGTTTGGGTTTGACCATCTGTAAAACACTCTGTGAAAAGATGGATGGCGATATTCAGCTGCACAGCGAACTGGGTAAAGGCAGCGAAATTGTGGTGCGCGTGATGGCGGATGCGCTTCCGGATGACATCGCTGAGGCTACGCCG
>NZ_DAMBSA010000369.1:3991-4724 GCF_032054795.1 Pantoea sp. CTOTU49201 | reverse complement strand
CGACAACGGCGCGGGTAAATCGACGCTGACTAAAGTGCTTTCTGGCGCGGTGGTGCCCACCAGCGGCAGCATTCGCATCGACGGTGAACAGCAACACTTCACCAATCCGGCCGATTCGCGCCGCTGCCACATCGAAATGGTCTATCAGGATCTGTCGCTGTGCGACACGGTGGACGTCGCCGGAAACCTGTTTATGGGGCGCGAGCCGATGAAAAGCGTGCTCGGCATTCCCTTTCTCGATCAGGCAAAAATGCACGCCGAAGCGCGCGAGATGCTGAAAGGTTTGGGCATTTCCATTCCGGATACGCGTTTGCTGGTGCGCAACTTGTCGGGCGGGCAACGCCAGGCGATTGCCATTGCGCGCGCCGCTGCATTCGAACCCAAAGTGCTGATCATGGATGAACCGACCGCCACATTAGCAGTGGCAGAAGTGGAAGCGGTGCTGGAGCTGATCCGTTGTGTCTCAGCGCGCGGAGTCAGCGTCATCCTCATCACCCATCGCCTGCAGGATCTGTTCCTGGTATGCGATCGCATCATGGTGATGTACGAAGGCACCAACGTGGCGGATCGACGCGTGGCGGATACCAGCCTTAGCGATATCGTTAATTTGATCGTGGGTGAGAAATTTACCGCTCATTCAGCGGCTGCACACTGAGGTAACGGGATGAGCATCATGAATTTAAGCAGTTCGCGCATGATCCAGCATTCGCTACCGCGTCGCCTGCTGCACAAC
>NZ_DAMBSA010000369.1:0-3981 GCF_032054795.1 Pantoea sp. CTOTU49201 | reverse complement strand
GGCGTGGTGAGCATTGCGCTGTTTTTCATCTTTTGCTGCGTGGTGTTTTCACTGATCACCAGCAATTTTCTCTCCAGCACCAACTGGCTGAACATCATTCGCCAAAGCGCCCCGCTGCTGATCGTCGCCACCGCGATGACGCTGGTTATCACCACCGGCGGCATTGATTTATCGGTAGGTTCAACGCTGGCGCTGGTGGGTGCGCTTTCTGCTATCGCGCTAAATAATTGGGGATTGCCGTGGCCGGTGGTGTTAATTGGCGGGCTGTTGCTGGGCGGATTGGTCGGCGCTATCAATGGCTTCTTTATCGCCTTTGAGGGGATTCCGGCGTTTATCGTCACCTTAGCCACCTTAGCCGTAGTGCGCGGCATTGCCTTGCTGGTTACTCAGGGTTACTCAATTCCGGTGCCGGCCGACAGCTTGTTTACCTTTATGGGCCGCGCGTGGGTACTGGGCATCCCGATGCCGGCGCTGATTGGCATCGTGGTGCTGTTTGCCGGGCATATTGTGCTTAACCACATGCGCTTTGGTCGCTACGTGACGGCGATTGGTTCGAATGCCGAAGGCGCGCGCCGCAGCGGCATCAATACCAAAGCAGTCACCATGAAAGTCTACATTATCAGCGGCATGGCGGCAGCGCTGGCCGGGATGATCATTACCGCGCGTCTCGGCAGCGGCTCATCCAATCAGGGCGAAGGCTTTGAGTTGCAGGTGATCGCCGCCGTGGTGCTCGGCAGCACCAGCTTGTTTGGCGGCTTCGGCACCATTATCGGCACGCTGCTGGGCGCGCTGTCGATTGCGATTATCCAGAACGGGCTGATCCTGTCGCACATTTCGCCGTTCTATACGCAAATCGCTACCGGCACCATCATTCTGCTCGCCATCTGGCTCAACACCCGCATTCTCAATCCCACCCGCGCACCGGCAAAAGGATAGCTGATGAAAGGATCGATTTTTCGCCACGCGGATCCGTTACCGCTCGGCGTAAGCAGTGGACATGTGATGACGGTTTTGGGGCCGCTGCCGCTGGCCGAGATGGGCGTCACCTTGATGCACGAACATATTTTGCTGGATGCTTCCGGCAAATGGGTGCCGCCCTGCTGTTGCAGCGATCGTCATATTGCTGAGATGCCAGTGAAGATGGAGAACCTCGGCGAACTCAACATGAATCCGTTGATGAGCCGCGATAACTGCCAGCTGTTTGACGTCGACATGGCGATCGACGAGCTGATGAAGTACCGCGCGTTGGGCGGCGAAACCATCGTCGATCCCACTAATATTGGCATTGGCCGCGATCCCAAAGGGCTGCAACGCATTGCGCGCTTAACCGGACTTAACATCGTGATGGGCACTGGTTTGTATCTGGAGCCGTCGCATCCGGAATGGGTGAAGAGCATCAGCGTTGAGCAACTCAGCGAGAAGCTGATTTTTGACCTTGGCGGCGCAGCAGAGAAACCCGAGGTGATTGCTGGATTGATCGGCGAGATCGGTATCTCCAGCCGTTTTACCGCCGATGAAGAGAAGTCGCTGCGCGCCGCCGGACGTGCCAGTGCGGCGACCGGCGTGCCGATTCAGGTGCATCTGCCGGGTTGGGAACGTTTAGGCCACAAAGTGCTGGATATTCTGCAGCAGGAAGGCGCTGATTTGCGTCACACCGTGCTGTGCCATATGAATCCCAGCTTTGCCGACAAAAGCTATCAGCGCGAACTGGCCGATCGCGGCGTGTTTCTGGAATACGACATGATCGGCATGAGCTATTACTACGCCGATGAATCCGCGCAATCCCCTTCCGATGAAGAGAACGCGCGTGCCATCTGCGAACTGATTGATGACGGCTACATCCAGCAGATTTTGCTGTCGCAGGATGTGTTCCTGAAAACCATGCTGACACGCTATGGCGGCCACGGTTATGGCTACATCCTCAAACATTTTGTCCCGCGCCTGAAACGTCACGGCGTCAGCGGCGAACAACTCGAAACCTTAATGATTGCTAACCCGCAGCGCGTATTTGGCGGGTAAAAGGGAAAATATCATGCAGAAACAAGTCTTGCTGGTGGGCGAATCCTGGACCAGCACCTCAAACCACATTAAAGGCTTTGACCAGTTCTCGACCGCCACCTGGCACAGCGGTGCCAGCGATTTTATCGCGGCGCTGAAAGATAGCGATTATGCCATCACGCATATGCCTGCGCATGCTGCCGCCACAGATTTCCCACTGACGCTCGAAGGGCTGCAAAAGTGGGATGTGATTATCCTGTCGGATATCGGTGCCAACACGCTGCTGCTGCATCCCGATACCTGGCTGAAAAGCCGTCGTACCGCCAATCGCCTGGCGTTAATTCACGATTACGTTGCGGCAGGCGGCAGCCTGATGATGATCGGCGGTTACTTCAGTTTTCAGGGCATTAATGGCGGCGCGCGATTCCGTAATACGCTGGTGGAGAAAGTGTTGCCGGTTCGCTGCCTTGCCTGGGATGATCGCATTGAAACGCCGGAAGGTTCCACGCTAGAAAAGACACAATCGCACGCGCTGTTCGACAACATCTCCGGCGAATGGCCGTGGATGCTCGGTTACAACGAAGTGGAGATGCAGCCCGAAGGTACGCTACTGGCGACCGTCGCCGGGACGTCGCATCCTTTATTAGCGGTGCGGGAATATCAGCAAGGCCGTTCGCTGGTGTGGACCAGCGATATGTCGGCACACTGGCTACCGGAAGAGTTTACCCAATGGCCCGGCTATCGCCAGCTGTGGATTAACTGCTTCGACTGGCTGACGGAGCGCGCCTGATGCAGCCCGCTTCACTGGCACTCGCACAGCAGCTGCTCGGCTTCGACACCATTAATCCGCCGGGTAACGAAGCCGCCTGCATGGCGTTTTTTGCCGCATGGCTCAGCGAGCTGGGTTTTGAGGTTCAGCTGTCGTCGTTTGGTGAAGGTCGTAGCAATCTCGTGGCGCAAATGCGCGGCAGCGCGCCGGGTAAACCGCTGGCGTTTACCGGACATCTCGACACCGTGCCGCTCGGCAATCAGCCGTGGCAGCACGATCCTTTTGGCTCTGAGGTCGCAGACGATCGGCTTTATGGGCGCGGTTCGAGTGACATGAAAGCGGCCATCGCCGCTTTTGCCCTCGCCTGCATCGAGCAACAGCAGGCGATTCTCGCCGGGCGCGGCGTGGTGATGTTGATTACCGGCGGTGAAGAGACCGGCTGCGATGGCGCGCAGGCGCTGATTGCGGCGGGCACCTTACCGGAGATTGGGGCGTTGATCGTTGGCGAACCGACAGCAAATTATCCGGTGATTGGTCACAAAGGCGCGCTGTGGCTGCGCTGCGAGACGCGCGGTAAAACCGCGCACGGCGCGATGCCAGAACTGGGCATTAACGCCATTTATCTTGCCGCCGACGCGTTGGGCAAAATCCGCCACTTCTCGCCCGGCGCGCCGCATCCTTTAATGAAGCAACCGACGCTGAACGTTGGCCGTATTAAGGGTGGCCTGAATATTAACTCGGTGCCGGATCGCACGGCGTTTGATGTCGATATCCGCAGCGCGCCAAACCTGCAACACGCCACCATTCGCCAGCAGTTAGGCGAGTTGCTGGGCGAAGAGGTGCACATCATTACCTTGGTTGATCTGCCTGCAGTGTTGAGTTCCGAAGAGAATCGGTGGATTCAGTCGGTTTATCATCATTGTCAGGCGTTTTTTGAGCAGCCATTAGAGGCGCGCGTGGTGCCGTACTTTACCGATGCCTCGTTGCTGCTGCCGGCGCTGGGCCATCCGCCGTGCATTATTTTAGGCCCGGGCGAACCGACCATGGCACATCAAACCGATGAGTATTGTCTGGTGAGTAAGCTGGGTGAAGCCGAGCAGTTGTATGGGCAGATTATTGCGGAGTGGATGAAGGTTGAGCAAAGGTCGCCATAAATGGCGACCCTACGAAAATCTCGACAATCGCGTGTAGGGTCGCCATTCATGGCGACCGCT
>NZ_DAMBSA010000368.1:0-4734 GCF_032054795.1 Pantoea sp. CTOTU49201 | reverse complement strand
TCTGCGCGGCGTGCATCACACCGCGTTGCAGGCCACGCTGGATGAGCTGGAAACCATGATTGAGCAACTGAAACAGCAAGCGGAGAGCGAAGCCAATACGCTGGCAGGCATTTTGTGGCGCCTGCGCTGCTCACTCGCCCAGTTGGCGCAGGCGGTGCCGGATTAATCACTGACAATATTGCGTGGTCTGGCGATTAAAATCGTTCTGCAACTGCTGCAGCGATTTCTGTCCTTCGAAGCGGGTTTTATCCTGATCGGACATCGGTTCAATCACCAGCGCCTTCTCTTCTGAAGAGTAGATAAACCGTCGATACAAGGTGGTGCCGGTGAAGCTTTTACCCTGAATACCGCCGCACACCACCGTCATCGCATGACGATAAGTTTCGCTGTGGGTGAAGTTGGTTTCAGTGGCGCTGCGCAGAACGTTTTCGCAGCCTTTGGCTTCAAGACGATGAAGGGTGTGCTGTGTCAGCCACTCACGGCCGCGCGCAATTTTTTCACACTCAACACGCAGTGGATTGGTATCGATGGTGCGTTGTAGTTGTCGACTGGCATCCAAACGCAGCTGCGTGTCGTTGGGTTGATCGCATCCCACCAGCACTAAACATAACAGCATCATCCCACGCGCTTTCATTCCTGCCCCTGAAGGTTTTAATTCCTGAATCAATATCATAGGACGGAAAAACCGCTGAGAGTAGCAAGAAAATGGGTCAATTTTTTTCAAAGGAAGGAAATCAGGGCGACAAGCTGCTGCCGCCCATAACGTTAAATTACGCCGCAGGCAAAACGCGCTCCGCCGCCGCCGAGCGGTTGCGGATGGTCGGCATGATTATCGCCGCCCACATGCACCATCAAGGCTTTACCTTTGATTTCACTCAGGGATTTGATGCGTGGCGCAACCACCGGATAATTCGCCTTGCCATCTTCGGTTACAAACAGCGCAGGCAAGTCGCCAAGGTGGCCATCGGCGTACGGGCCAAGATGCTTGCCGATTTTTTGCGGATCGAGATGCCCGCCCGCCGCACCGGCCGCCACCATTTTACCGTCCGATTCGCCCGGTTCACAGCTGCCTTTGGCATGCACGTGGAAACCATGAACGCCCGGCTTCAGGCCGCTTAACGCTGGCGTAAATTGCACACCGTACGGCGTTTCGCTGATAGTGACTTTGCCAATTGCCGCTCCGATGCCCTGCGCGGTGGTTTCGTGCAGCGTGACTTCTTCTGACGCCGCCTGCGCACCTGCGGCGCAGGCCAGAGCCAGCATAACAATGAGGGTTTTCTTCATAACGTCTCCTTACGGTTAGATTCTCTGTAAGCCTGGACCGCTTTCATCCAGGCTGCCGTAATTTGACGCAGCTTTACGCTTTAGGGCACATCGTAACCGATGGCGGCTTTGCGGATGCGGAACCATTGCTGGCGATCGAGGGTTAACTGGCAGGCGCCAACCGCTTCTTTCACACGTTCAATTTTGCCTGATCCAATAATCGGCAGCGGACGGCTTGGCAGCTTCATCACCCATGCATACACCACTTGCTCGATATTGCTGGCGCCAATCTCCTGCTTCACCTGCTCCAGCTCATCGCGCAACGGCTGATAGTGTGGATCGTTAAACACGCGGCCGCCGCCGAGGCAGGACCACGCCATTGGGCGGATACGGTTCTGCTGGCACTGATCGAGCGAGCCATCCAGCAACGACGTTTGCTCCAGCGGGGAGATTTCCAGTTGATTAGTGACCAGACTGAATGGCAAACGCGATTGCAGCAGCGTGAACTGAGACACGGTGAAGTTGGATACGCCAAAATGACGCACTTTGCCGCTCTGATGCAGCGCCGTAAAGGCTTCGGCAATTTCATCCGCGTCCATCAACGGATCCGGACGATGAATCAGCAGCAAATCGAGGTAATCGGTATTGAAATGGCGCAGCGAATTTTCGGCGCTGTGCAGAATGTGGCTGGCTTCAGTGATGTAGTGACCAATGCGATGTTCGGGTTTGGCGCGCGTCGCAATGCCGCATTTAGTGACGATTTGCAGCTTTTCACGCAAACCCGGTGCAAGGCGCAGTGCTGTACCAAAGGCGGCTTCACATTGGTAATCGCCGTAGATGTCGGCGTGATCGACAGTGGTGATGCCCAGTGCCAAATGGTGCTCAATAAACTGCACCACTTGCTGCGGCGTCATGCCCCACTCCATTAAACGCCAGTAACCGGCAATCAGCGGTGAAAAGGACGGTCCCTGCGGTGCAATAGCCTGCGGTTGTAACATGGTTAAACTCCCCTAAACACGATTCCAGATAACGAAAGCGGGAGTATAACGGAAAGGCAAATCGTCGTTTTCTTAAAACAGTTCCGGTTGTTGTGGATCATGATCTTCATCGACTTTTTGCTGGCGCTGCAGACGCAAAAAGCGTTGCCGGCACAAGCGCAGCACATCGCGCTTTTGCGCATCGCTGAATTTCATCCAGTTAAAGCGCTCTTCCCGGCTGCGTAAACAGCCACGACAATAGCCACGCGCGTCGCTCTGGCAAATGCCGCGACACGGGCTGGGAACGGGGAAGAACTCTAGTTGCTCGGCCACATGCACTCCGCAATTAACATCTCAAATCACATTGATAACAGCTTAATGACATTGTGCAAAGAGTATACGGGCATTGCGGATAATCAAGCCATCGCGGCATTTCGTTACGCCTGTTTACCAAAAAGCCAGCATTTAAAGGATTTGGATTGCTTACGTTTAATCTTCGTTAAGGTTTTCCTCATCTTGTCTTCATACGATTGTAACATTACCTCTTACCGTTGAGTTTTCATGAGATTCCCGATCACCTTTCAGTGCGGCACCAACGGATTTAACCTTATTGCCGCCCTGTTTTTCGCATTAGTCTTGAATGCCCTTTTCTTGCTGCGCGCCTGGGAAATGATCCCTTACGATCACGTCCACGATTATCTGTTCGCCGCCAGCATCCCGCTGGTGCTCGCCTCGGCTTTCTATTTTCTCTTCTCGCTGGCCGCATGGCCTTATCTGCGCAAGCCGTTGCTGATTGTGCTGGTATTAGTTAGCGCTGCCGCCAATTACTTCATGCACAGTTTTGGCACGGTGATCGACACCAATATGATTCAAAACGTCTTTGAATCCGACCCGCAGGAAGCCGGTGCGCTGATCAGCAGTCGCTATCTACTCTGGATGCTGTTGATGGGAATGGTGCCGGTTGTGCTGATTTGCTGCGTGCGCATCAATAACGGCACGCGCTGGTGGTGGAATCTGCTGCAACGCCTGACGGGCGCACTGGGCGCAATATTAATCATATTGCTGATGGCGGCGCTGTTTTACAAAGATTACGCCTCGCTGATTCGCAACAACAAAAACCTGATCAAGATGATTACTCCGGCCAACGTGGTGAGCGGTACTGGCCACTATGTCGATCAACGCTATCTGCAAGGTAGTCAGGAATTGGTAAAAATTGGCGAGGATGCCCACAAAGGCCCATTAATCTCCGCAGCAACCAAGAAAACGCTGGTGGTGTTAGTGGTAGGTGAAACGGCGCGCGCCGAGAATTTTTCGCTGGGTGGCTACGCGCGTGACACCAATCCGGAGCTGAAAAAACAGCAGGTCATTTACTATCCCAACGCCACTTCCTGTGGCACAGAAACCGCCATTTCGGTGCCCTGCATGTTCTCCAATATGCCTCGCGTGCATTACGACGCCAATCTGGCGCACCATCAGGAAGGCGTGCTCGATATCCTGGCGCATGCAGGCGTGAGCGTACTGTGGCGTGAGAACGATGGTGGCTGCAAAGGTGCCTGTGACCGCGTGCCGCACACCGATATGACGCAGTGGAAACTGCCGCAATATTGTCACGATGGTTTTTGCCAGGATGAGGTGTTGCTGCATCGTCTTGATAACTATGTTGCTAGCCTGCATAACGACGGCATTATTGTACTGCATCAAATGGGCAGCCACGGTCCAGCCTATTATCAGCGTTATCCGGCTGAGTTCCGCCGCTTTACGCCCACCTGCGACAGCAAACAGATTCAGGATTGCGATCATCAGGCATTGGTGAATACCTACGACAACTCGCTGCTGTATACCGACGCCATGCTGAGCCGCACCATTGATAAGCTCAAAGGCCTGAGCGATCGCTTCAATGTGGCGCTGGTCTATCTCTCCGATCACGGCGAATCGCTTGGCGAACGTGGGATGTATCTGCACGGTGCGCCTTATATGTTTGCGCCCTCACAGCAAACACACATTCCTCTGCTGATGTGGATGTCACCGGGATACGCGGCGGCGAATCACATCAATGAGGCTTGTGTGCGCCAGCAAGCTGCCGATGCAAAGGTGTCGCAAGATAATCTTTTCCATACGCTTTTAGGTATGTTCAATATCCAGACTAAGCAGTATCAACCGCAGTTGGATATGAACAGATCGTGCCAAACCGCCGCCTGAGGGTTGCGCTAGACTGACTGGTCTAATAACCTGCGACCCATGAACAAGACTCTGCAACGCAACGATACCCGTGAACATCTGCTCGCTATTGGCGAGCAGGTTTGTTTACAGCGCGGCTTTACCGGCATGGGTTTGATCGAGATGCTGGCGCTGGCGGAAGTCACTAAAGGCTCGTTCTACCACTATTTTGGTTCAAAAGAGGCCTTTGGTGTGGCGCTGATTGAGCGCTACTTCAGCCATTTCCAGCAGCAGATTGATCAGCAGTTGAGTCTGCCCGATTTAACGCCGACCCAGC
>NZ_DAMBSA010000367.1:0-4737 GCF_032054795.1 Pantoea sp. CTOTU49201 | reverse complement strand
TGGAAGAATTCGCGCCGACGAAGCAGCAGATTGTTTGCTCCCGCTCCTTCGGCTCACGCATCACCGAATATATGGATATGCGCCAGGCGGTTTGCTCGTATGCAGAACGCGCGGCGGAGAAGCTGAGGCGTGAGCGCCAGTATTGCCGACAGGTAGCGGTGTTCGTCCGCACCAGCCCGCACGCCGAAGGTGAGGTGTTCTATGGCAATCAGGCTATGGGCAGGTTGCTAACGCCGTCAAACGACACGCGCGACATCATCAGGGTTGCCATGCAGGGACTTGACCACATATGGCGCGACGGATGCCGGTATATGAAAGCAGGTGTGATGCTGGGCGACTTCTACAGTCAGGGCGTCTCTCAGCTCAATCTCTTTGATGAATTCAAACCACAGGCCAACAGCGAATCGCTGATGCGTGTCGTTGACGGTCTCAACCAGAGCGGGAAGGGGAAATTATGGTTTGCAGGACAGGGTATCCAGAAATCCTGGGAGATGAAGCGAGAAATGTTGTCGCCGGCATACACCACCAGACTGTCGGACCTGCCAGTGGCGAAGTGACGTTTCTGCTCCAGCCGCTGCAGCACATCCTGTCTACACGTGAGACTTCCAGCATGGTGGAGCTGAACGGCCGCAGATGCATAATCGATAAGCAGCGTTACCCGGTAAACGGCGACACAGTGCTGATTGACATCTCAGGGGTTTATGAGTGGGCGATGATCATGATTCAGCCGCAGAGAATCATCACCGACGATGGCGCATTCCTAATGGATGACCTACTGGAAGATATTGCAGTGGTGGGAGTGGTTACGCATGAAATCACGACCATGTATGGCGAGGATGATTTGCCGATTTAAGAAAAAAGCCCGGAAGTGGTGGCTAACCGGGCTTGCACTATCCTGTGCCAAAAATTTCCAATGGAGTTGAGCCGTCAATACAGGGAAGTAGAAGCGACAATTTGATAATAGGATGGTACTTAGGAATAGCTAGCGAAGCGGTAAGCAAATCGGAAAATGCTTCATAATATCAAGATGTAGAATCACATAAGCATTTGATAAATGGAGTACGATTATTAAACTTATTTTATGAAAATAAAGATTAATTCATTGTTTTACATGTTGAAAACGCCTGATTTAAAATCCCTCGGCTTATGGCTGTGCGGGTTCAAGTCCCGCCCCGGGCACCATATTTCAAGCTGTTAAAAACCAAATAAAATCAAAGCAATATGCAGTAATGTCGTAACCGCCTAAGGGCGGTTTTTTTGTTTTTGTCTTTTACCGAAATAAATAAAAACCCGGCAAAGCCGGGCAAGTCATTACGATTGTGGTTGTCCCACCGGACCTGCACCTTCGCTGGCGCCTGGCACTGGTTGGTTACTTGGCGCATGTGGACGCCCATCACCGCCGACCGCATCACTTTTGTGCATACAACCCGCAAGCGATACCAACGTTAACGTCACTAATGCTGCTTTTGCTAAAACTTTCATCTGTTGCTCCTCATAAATCAGCGATTGAATAACCAATCTCAAAGAGATCAAAGGATTGACCTTGAGGTAAGCAAAGTCAGTAACAGCAAATTACGCAAGCGAAGCGCGTTGATAAGCATAAAAAACGCCGGATTTCCGGCGTTTTTCATCTCAATCCTAATAATCGCTATCCCAAGTTCCCACTCAGCCGCTCGCGGAAATCGCTGCTACGGTTATCCAGCCCGATAAAGGTGACTTTCGCGCCATGGCGTTGATAGCGATATTCGATGGCATCAAGGGCCGCCACACTTGAGGCGTCCCAAATCTGTGCATGGGTTAAATCGATAGTCACAGATTTAGGATCATGGCCGTAATTGAAGTGTTCAAACAAATCATTGCTGCTGCCGAAGAACAGCGGGCCGCGCACGGTGTAATTGACCTGTTGCCCATCGTCGCTTAAGTGGCGTTCTGCGTGAATCACATGAGCGATGCGACGGGCAAACAGCATCATTGCCAGAATTACACCAACCAGTACGCCAATCGCCAGATTGCCGGTCCACACGGTGACTGCCACCGTCAGCACCATTACAAAGGTTTCAGACCACGGCATGCGTTTCAACGTTGCCGGTTGCAGGCTATGCCAGTTCACGGTTTTCACCGCAACTACCATCATTATGCCCGCCAGCACTACCATTGGGATCTGCGCCATAATCTGGCTCAGTCCGGTCACTAATAACAGCAGCACGATACCCGCCGCGATAGTCGAAACACGCGTACGTGCTTTGCCCAGCTCGACGTTAACGATGGTTTGACCAATCATCGCGCAACCGGCGATGCCGCCATAAAAGCCCGCCAGAATGTTGCCAACGCCCAAAGCCCAGGATTCGCGGCGTTTAGCGGAAGGCGTATCGGTGATGTCATCCACCAGTTTGGCGGTCAGCAGCGATTCCATCAGGCCAACAAAGGCGATGCTCAAGGCGGTTGGCCAGATGATTTGCAGGGTGTGCAGATTGATTGGCACCAATAAGGTGGTGAAGCCAGGCAGACCAGCAGTCATTGGCCCTTCATCGCCGACATTTGGTACACGATAGCCGAGCAGCAACGCGACAGCCGTCACCACCACAATCGCGACCAGCGGTGATGGGACGCTTTTCAGCACTTTCGGCAGCAGCAGGACAATCGCCAGCGTCACGGCAAATAGTGCCCATACCAAAGCGGATTGCCCCCAAACGTGCGGGACCTGCGCAAAGAAGATCAGAATACCAAGGGCGTTCACAAAGCCGATCATCACCGAGCGTGGGATATAGCGCATCATGCGCGACAGTCCAGCAAGGCCAAAGATAATCTGGATAATGCCGCCCATAATCACCGCCGGAAGGATGTATTCGACGCCGTGCGCATGCACCATCGGGCCGATCACCAGCGCCACCGAACCGGCAGCAGCGGTGACCATCGCCGGACGACCGCCCAGAATCGACAGCGTCAGACACAGCACCACAGAGGCCACAAGGCTGACTTTGGGATCGACACCGGCAATCACGGAGAAGGAGATCACTTCAGGGATCAGCGCCAGCGCGGTAATAATGCCGGCCAGACACTCGCGGGTTAGCAGGGCAGGCGAACGTAATACGCGCCCCACGGTGATATCGCTCTCCACCGTAGTGGCGCGCTCAGTTGGTTGGCTCATAGATTGTGCAGGCTCTTTTATTATTGTGCGCATACCGTCGCGGTACGGCAGTAACCAGTTAGGATTTTCCGAGAAGGGATGTTACCGGGCAATAAGATTAGACGCTAGCGCGTTGGGGCAGGTGAGGGTGATTCCATCCCTGGAATCCGGCTTTAGACCGCGAGATCGTCAGGTGTTTTATTCACAACCAGTTCAAGCAGGTGGCGGTAAATATCCAGCTGAATCACATCGCTTTCCATCTCAAGACGGTTAATCAGCGATGCAATAATCGCTTTATTGGAAACCGGCATACCGGCTTGCAGGATTTCGGCGATGATCTGCCCGAAAACTTCCATCTCACTGCTGTCGCTGTTACCGGCCAGTTTGAAGTAGTCAGCGATGGCAGCGCTACTGTTTGCGGCGTTTTGCATATGTGAAGCCCTTAAGATCGGCCTGATGGCAATGTGCCTTCAGCTCCATGATGAAAAAACGTGCACGCGGACAGGCGCGCACCACCCAACTCATCAACCAACGCAAAAAGACACCTCTGAAGGTGGAAATCCACAACACCTTCAGAGGCGACGCAAAGTGCATCATTCGTTACGGAGCCATCAGCTGGCTCGCGGGATGTAAACTTATACAATCTGGAGTAACTTGTACAACAAGGATCTTAAGCAATTTGTGCTAATGTATATTTAACAAATGGTTATAATTTGTAATGTTTTCTAAAATCTATACAAACCTATGCAGGAACAGCAAAAAAATCCGCGAGTTGTACAACTGATACAGAAAGCTGGAGATTTTTTGCCGTGCCAACTACGTTTGCTAATGTAAGCAACGTTTTCATTGGTAAGCGGCTTCGCCTATAATAACGCTCCCATTTAGTTAGATACCTAACCATTAGGCCACTACGTTTTGAGCGACTATCCGCAACCCTTTTCTCGTTTGCTGCATCTCACCGCGCACGCGTGGCGTTTGGCCGTTGATCGTCGCCTCAAAGAGAGCGGATTAAGTATGAGCAGCTGGATGGCGATTGCCAGCGTCGCTACCGCCGCCGAGCCGCCAACGCAAAAAGCCCTGGCGCAATTGCTCGGTCTGGAAGAGGCCAGCGTCGTGCCCTTGGTCGATCGCCTCGTGAAGCAGCAGCTTTTGGCGCGCGTGCAGCCGCCGGAAGATCGCCGCAAGCGCCTGCTGATTCTGACGGAACAAGGCAGCGTGGCCTTTGCCGAAGTGAAAACCCAGGCCGATGCGCTACGTGCACAGTTGCTGGCGGATATCGATCCCGAATCGCTGGCGATAACGGAACAGGAGCTGAAACAACTGCTGGCGCGTCTGGGAAGCGTTTAACCGTGGCGAAACGTAATCCTTATGCCCCACGCGAATGGCTGCCACATGAAAAGCCAATGCTGCCGGGCTCGCCCTCAACGCCGCTTCATTCGCCGTCGAAGCGCATCGCATTTGGCATTATCGGCTTACTGATCTCAATTACCGGCGCGTTGAGTAACGCGCTGGTCTCTGCCAACCTCACCAATCTGCAAGGCACATTTGGCGCCTACAGCAATGAAATCGCCTGGCTGCCTGCGGTGTATGTGATGGGCAACATCTCCATC
>NZ_DAMBSA010000366.1:0-4741 GCF_032054795.1 Pantoea sp. CTOTU49201 | reverse complement strand
CACCGGCGCGCGCCGCTTCAACCGCCGCGTTCAGCGCCAGGATGTTGGTCTGGAAGGCGATGCTGTCTATGACGCTGATGATATCGACCACTTTGCGCGATGAGTGATTGATCGCGCCCATGGTGGTGACCACCTGACGCACCACTTCGGTGCCGCGTGCCGCAACCTGCGACGCGCCATCTGCCAGCTGGTTTGCGTGTGTGGCGTTGTCGGCGTTCTGCCGCACCGTGCCGGTCAGCTCTTCCATCGACGCCGCCGTTTCAACAATCGAACTGGCCTGCGATTCGGTACGCGCCGAGAGATCGGCGTTGCCGCTGGCGATTTCACGCGAAGCCGCCGTAATCGCCAGTGCGCTGTCGCCTACCTGACGCATCAGGCCTTGCAGATAGGCGATGAACTGGTTGAAGCTTTGTGCCACGGCGTTGAATTCCGGGCTGTTGCTGGCGGGCAGACGCTGTGTCAAATCGGCACCGCCGGTTGATAAGGCTTCAATGTTGCTGTTCAGCACGGCGAGACGTTTCATCATGGCACGCACAAAACCGAGCAGCACCAGCAGCAGGATCACCGCCAGCGGAATCTGCACCAGACCAAGACGCGTCAACATGCTGTGGGTTTGTGCATCCAGCAAGCTCGACGGCACATCACTGGCGAGATACCACGGGCTGCCGGCAATCGCCTGCACGAACAGCGTGTGTTCGCCATCCTCACCTTCAAAGGTGGTTTGCGCGGGCTGGCTGCCCGCCTGCGCCAACAGACCTTTCAGCGCGGACGCCATCGGCAGCTGGGTATCTGCGAGGTTTTCCAGCTTCGGCGCGCCATCTACCAGCGCAGCGTTACCCACCACTTTGCCGTCAGCTTCAACGATCAGCACGCGGCCCTGAATCGCCTCACCCATCTGTTTTGCCAGCTGGTTGAAGAAGCCGAGCGTCACGTCAATGGTCGCCACGCCCCACGCGGTGCCATCGCGATAGATCGCCATTGCGCAGTTGGTACGCGGCTGTGGGCTGGCAGCATCCTGATAGGCTTTTGCCCATGCGCACTGGCCCTTCGGCGCGGCTAAACCATCTTTGTACCAGGATTGCTCCCAGTATTTGTCGGCGGCATCCGAGTTCCAGTAGGTGTTGACCTGCAGCTGGTTGCTGGCGTTGCGCGCAAAGAATGAGCTGTTTTTCTCTTTGGCGGGATCGCGACGGTTTGGTAACGGCCAGATGCCGCCGCCGAACACATTGCTGTCCTGATATTGGTTAACTAAGGCGGGCAGCAAGGTATCGATGGCTGCGCTGTCCATCACGCCTGCGGCTTCGGTAATGGCGCGCTGCTGCGCCTGTACGCGGTTCATCTGCTCGACAATGCGACCGGCCAGGCCGTCCACTTCGTAACGCACCAGACGACTTTCATTTTCGGAGAGTTGCGGCGCGATGAACTGATTGATTACCAGCACGGTAACCAGCATCAGACCGGCAAAAAAGGCGACAAGCGTCGCGGTGAAACGGGATTGTGTTGTTTTGAACATTATGTGTGCCCTTACCCTGGTTGGCGAGTTGCCTGATCGAGGTTAACGGCGTGTTGATGGGGAACTTGAGGTGAGCGGGATCACAAAGCAGTGAAATAGTTGATTTGGGTGATAATTTAAAATCGTAGGGTCGGCATTGATGCCGACCTGATTTACGGTGCGGGGGTTTCCACTACTTCCTGCCGTGGCCGGAACACATGATTATTGCCGTCCGCCAGCAACCGCTGCAGCAGCTGCTGTCCACCGCGATCGTCCGCCTGGGCGAACTGGCGTTCGGCTTCGGTAATCGGCGTGCACCACAGCAGATTCACACGATCGCCGTCACGTTTTGGCAGGCGGAACTGCGCCGCTTCGGGCGCTAAATCATTCGCCAGCAGGAAACTTTCAAAGCCAACTGGTGCCACTTCCGACGCCAGCGTATGTCCTTCGCCTATCCAGGTCAGACGCGCCCAAGGCAGATGGGCAAACTCAGCCAGCGCGCTCGCCATCTGCACCGCGTTGGCTTCGGTCATCACTTCACCGTCTACCGCCATCGCCAGCTCGACGCGGCGATACTGCGGGGCCAGCTCGTCAAACAGATGATCCACCTGCGGCATCGGGCGAATTCCCATGCCCAAGGTGAGGAAGTACCAAACGCCATTGTGCAAGTGCTGCGAAATCGCCATCGGCGGCCAGTTGCCCTGATCGATGGAGTAATATTTTACCGACTCGCCAAACTGCGCCTGATAACACTGCATCAGCTCGCGCTGCACCACATCCCACAAATGACCGTCGTGCCAGTCGCGCCAGAAGTGGCGCTGCTGTTCAGCGCGCGCGTAGTAATCGTTGGTGGAGGCCGATCCAAGCGGCGCAGTCAGGCGATTCTCTTTGATGCAGGCAGCAGAAAAACTCACCTGCTTATCCTGATACAGGCTCCAGCCGGGGATCACCGCCAGCAATTGGCCGTAATACCACAGCGCTGCGCCATCGTCGCTGGGCTCCCACAGCACCTGTAATCCCGCCGGATCGAGCATCGGCTCGGCTTCCAGCGTGCGGCAATATTCGGCACTCAGCAGCGGCGCGATACCTTGCTCCATCGCTTCACGATCTTCCTGCGCGGGTGCAGGCAGCAGATTACGCAGCCAGCAGCCGCGCACCGCGTATTGGCTGCGAAACAGGTCATTCGGCCAGATATAAAAATAAGCCGTACGCGCATCCTGCTCGACGATCGCGGTTAGTGTGTGTTGCTGATTCGGCACCTCAGCAATCAGAGGTTGGTGGGTCATAACGCCTCGATATTACCTGGAGGAATCCATTTTCCCCGAGAATAGAGCAGGATCGGCACTCGTGCCATGTGACACAAGGGTAAAACTCTCAAAGTGCGGTGGGAAATAGATGAGAGCGGCTTATGAATCGCCGCTTAACTGGCTGACAAGCTTCAGATTAATTTGCGATTCTTTTACAATTTCGCGTGATATTGTTTGCACATTCGCCTCTTTGGAGCTGCCATCATGGTGCTGCAAAACCTCGATCTGAACCTGCGGGATGTGGTTATTTTCGTGATGTTGGTGTGGCTGTTTATCCGCTATACGTGGGTGATGTCGTCGCTGACCTTGTTGCTAAGCGGCGTGGCATTGCTGGTGTTATTATCGATTGATATCTATTACAGCTTGTTGCCGCTGGCGCTGATTGGCCTCGGGCTCGGCATGTTGCTGCATCATTATCAGCAACGTCAGCTAGCGCTAAAACGTCAAGCGCGCACACCGCGCACCTACACGAACAAACAGGATGAGCTGCATCTGTAACCTTTAGCGGCCCATGCGCTGCATCGCACGAGTATAAGCGCCGCGCTGAATCGACCAGCGCAGCAGTGCGGCGATCACCGCCATTTCCCGATCCACCCGCCACTGCGTCAGCGGCGCAACCGGCTGCTGGATCTGCTGTTGCGCCCAGTCCGGTAACAATCCCATCCCCGCTTTCAGCATCACGCGCATTGCCGGTTTTGCCTGCCAGCTGGGAGCGGGCGCGTTAATCAATAACTGCATCACCTCCAGCGTGCGCGCATCGCAGATCAACTCAGGCCGCATCATCTGTAGATACGCCTCAACCGCCTGCACGCTTTTCGGCACCCGCTGCGCACCTAGCGCTTCAGCAACTAATGCCGCTTCCTGATAGTAACGATCCTGATCGGCGAGGCTGAGCTGCGGATTCTTATAGCGCAGATGCGCCGCCAGAAAACGGCTGGTTTCCGCGACGTGCACCCAGGTGAGCAGATGCGGATCGCTGGCGGCATACGGCTTGCCCGCGTTATCGACACCGGTGACGCGCAGGTGAATCCGTTTGACGCGGTCGATCAGGATATTGGCATCGGCGGTGTTACCGAAGGTGGTGACGGCAATAAACTGGCTGGTGCGGCGCAGGCGGCCCATCATGTCCTGACGGAAATTGGAGTGATCCCACACGCCCGCCAGCGCCGCCGGATGCAACATTTGCAGCATCAAGGCGCTGATGCCGCCGCACAGCATGGAGGTGAAGTCGCCGTGAACGCGCCAGATAACGTGGTCCGGGCCAAATAAGCCAGGATCGCCAGGCGGTTGCGAGATGTCGAATTCGTTGAGTGACAGGCCGTTGAGGCGGAAGACTTGCTGTTGGATGCGTTCGCGGATGTTCATGGGTTTGTGCGCTCGTTGACCAGGTAGGCATAAATGCCGACCCTACAAAAACAGTGAAGCATAACATGTAGGGTCAGCATTCATGCTGACCGGACCAAAGAGCGCCACAATCTTACTTACAGATAATCAAACTGCGCATCCTGGGTGCGCACCGAATCCAGTCCAATCATAACGTTGATTTTGCCCGGCTCGGCGATGTGCTGCATCTTCTGGTTCCAGAATTTCAGCGCATCAACGTCGATTTTAAACTTCACGGTCTGTGATTCACCGGCTTTCAGCATGATGCGCTGGAAGCCGCGCAGCTCCTGCACCGGACGGCTGATGCTGGCGACCGGATCGTTAAGATAGAGCTGCACCACGGTCGCGCCATCGCGTTTACCGCTGTTGGTGACGGTCACTGACGCCTCCACCGAACCGTTACGCGGCATGGTGCGTGACGACATCTTCACCGGCGATACAGTGAAGGTGGTGTAGCTCAGACCGTAACCAAACGGATAAAGCGGACCGTTCACCGCATCGTAGTAGTGCGAGGTGTACTTGTTCGGCTTGGCGAAGTTGTAGGGACGACCGGTTGGCA
>NZ_DAMBSA010000365.1:0-4788 GCF_032054795.1 Pantoea sp. CTOTU49201 | reverse complement strand
GAAGTTTTTGATGATGTTGGGCAGGATCCACTGAATCCCGGCGACGCTCAGCAGGTTGTTCACCCGCACCAGTTCGCCGTTGGCCGGGTTTTTCACCGCCACGTCGAGGCTGCTGAGCACGGCGGTGGCCACCATCAGCACCACAATCAAATAGACGAACAGTAAGAATGGATTCGGCACTTTGTTGCCGACGCGTTCAATCCAGCTAAACAGCTTTCCGGGGCTGCGGTTCTCCGTGGTCACTTCCATTGCAGGTCCTCATCTCGTCTTGTTATGTTTGCATGCCCGTTGGGGGCTATATTTTTGTATTTTTTTGGTATTTCAGTGGTCGCCATGAATGGCGATATGTTTCGTGCGTTCATGGTGACGGTCGCCATAAATGGCGACCCTACGACGCAGGGTGCGCGCCGGTAAAACGCATTGTTATTTCAACTTCGACGGCGTGACATCCGCTGGAGTCGGGCAGACGTAAGGCTGCTCGCGGCGCACGCGGTCAAACTCGTCGCGGCAGCGCGCCAGCGCCTCGTCATTCTGCAGCAAGGTCAGCGCGGTGGCGGCCATCACTTTGGCGGCCAGACACATGCCTTTGTGCGCAATGGATGTGCGGCCCTGCGCCACCAACTGCCAGGTGTGCAGCGGCGTGCCGAAGGCGAAGCAGGGCGCAAAACACTGCGCGGTGGGCGTCACCCAACTCACATCGCCGACATCGGTTGAGCCGTACAGAATCTCGCGCGTCACCGCATAAGGCGCCACTTCATCCATCAAAATCTTGTCGCCTAACGCTTCGGTCCAGGCAACGCCCGCTTCACTGCCGGTGCGCGCTGCATTGAGACGCGCGTTGCGCAGATCGTCTTTGCTTAGCGTGGATCGAATCTCGGCGGCAAACGCCTGCTCCGCTTCACTGTAGTCAGGTAAACCAAACTGATGCAAATAGCGCTCCATCACGCTTTCCAGCGCGCGATTCGGCACGTAATTGGAGCAGGCTTTATCGAAGCGCACCGTCATCTGCGTGTCGGTCATCAGGGCCGCGCCTTTGGCGATGTTGATGACGCGCTGATAGATATCCTGCGCCTGATCGAGCTGCGGCGCGCGGATCAGATACAGCACTTCGGCATCGGCTTGCACCACATTGGGGGAGACGCCGCCGGCATTGGTCACCGCGTAGTGCAGACGCGCTTCCTGCACGATGTGCTCGCGCAGGAAGTTGGCGCCGGTATTCATCAGCGTCACCGCATCCAGCGCGCTGCGTCCTAAATGCGGCGAGTTAGCCGCGTGCGCCGCTACGCCTTTAAAGCGGAAGGCGGCCTGAATATTGGCCAGCGTGCTGAGGTTGAACATGCCGCTGAAACCTTCGGGATGCCAGGTCACGGCCGCATCAACATCGTCGAATAAGCCTTCACGTACCATAAAGGTTTTGCCGGAGCCGCCTTCTTCGCCCGGACAGCCATAGAAGCGCACCGTGCCGCGCTGGCCGTGCTCGGCCCACCAGGCTTTGATGGCGAAGGCCGCAGCCAAACCGGCGGTGCCGAGCAGATTGTGTCCGCAGCCGTGGCCGTTGCCGTTTTCCACCAGCGGCTGCGGCGTGGCGCAACCCGATTGCTGACTCAAACCGGCCAGCGCATCGAACTCGCCGAGAATGGCGATCACCGGTTTGCCGCTGCCAATGCTGGCGATAAACGCGGTGTCGATGTTGCCGACGCCGCGCTCAACGCTAAAACCTTCCCTCTCCAGCGCATCAGCCAGCAGTGCGGAAGACTTTGTCTCTTCAAAGCGGGTTTCTGGCACGTCCCAGATGGCATCGCTGAGGGCGGTAAAACGTGGCTGGTTTTGGTTGATGTAGTGATCGATAAATTCGCTGTGGCTCATCGCAGGCCTCCAAACTGTGCTTGATTGAGGGCCAGCGTTGCCAGCGTTTGCACGGCGGTCGCCATGATCGCTTCGTCGAAATCGAACTTCGCGTTGTGATGGCCCGCCGCCAGATCGCAACCGAAAATTACGTAGGAGGATTGGCCGCCGCGCTGCTGCACGCGCTCCAGCATGTAAGTGGCATCTTCCGAGCCCGCCGCCTGCTGCTTTGTATCGATCACCGAGTTGAATATGCCCAGCGCCTCGGCCTGCTGGTGGATGAATTCCACCCACGGCGCGCTCGGCGTGCAGCTGCGCGCGCCGCCCATCAGCTTGACGTCATATTCGACGCCGTACATCGCCGCCGCACCGGCAATCACGCGCAGCGCCTGCTGATAGATATCGTCGTTAACCTGATTGCTGACGCCGCGCGTTTCCACCTTCATCAGCGCGCAGTCGGGCACCACGTTGCGTCCGGTTCCTGCTTGCAATACGCCAACGTTAACGCGCGCCACACCGCCGCTGTGCTGCGGCAGATTGTGCAGCGCCAGCGTGGCCTGCGCCGCTGCCAGCAAGGCGTTGCGACCCTCTTCCGGTTTGCCACCGGCGTGCGCGCCAACGCCGGTGAAATTGACGTCGAGTTTGGTGGTGGCGAGGAAGCTGTCGCTGCCACAAACGATTTCTCCGGCCGGTACGCCGGTGCCGAGATGGATGGCGGTGAAGAGATCGACATCATCCACCACGCCCGCCGCCACCATCGCTTTCGCCCCGCGCACGCCTTCTTCGGCAGGCTGGAAAATGATTTTGATGGTGCCGCTCAGCTGCGCTTTCATCTCCATCAACACGCCCGCCAGCGCCAGACCAATGGTGGTGTGGCCGTCGTGGCCGCAGGCGTGCATCATGCCGGGATTGCAGGAGGCAAAGCCTTCGCGCGTTGGCAGATGATCGGCAGCGCGGCTTTCGTTCTGATCGAGCGCATCCATATCCACGCGGAAACCCATCACCGGGCCGGGACGACCGGTTTCCAGCGTGGCGACCACGCCACAAAATCCACCGGAGAAGTGCTTAAGCCATTGGGGCAGCGCGCCTTGCTCCAGCGCGCGCGCTTCCTGCTGCGCCAGCACCTCATCAGAGGGCAATCCCATGCGCGAGTCGGCATCGATCACCTCGCGACCCAACTTGAGTTGATAACCAAGACGATGCAGCTCTTCAGCCACCAGCGTGGCGGTGCGGAACTCCAGCCAGCCCGATTCGGCAAAGTGGTGCAGATCGCGTCGCCAGGCCTGCATCTGCGGGATGCGCGCGTTGACGAGGTCAGAAAGGGTTTTCATCGGCATTTCCTTTGTGTTGGTTTTTTATGCATTCATCCGAATCTACACATTGGTTTTGCCGCGCATAAGATGCGAATATCTTGCTACTGATAAACAACGGTTATCATCAAACTATGTCTGCGAACCTCAAACTTCATCAGCTGCGCGCCTTTGTTGACGTGGCGCGTCAGGGCAGCATCCGCGCCGCCAGCCGCTTGTCCGGGCTTTCACAGCCTGCGCTGACCAAAGCGATTCAGGAACTGGAGCTGGCGCTGGGCGCGCGCCTGTTCGAGCGGCGACAGCAGGGCGTTACGCTGACCGATATCGGTGATAACTTTTTTAAGCATGCCAGCCTGATACTGGAAGAGTTGCGTGTAACGCAGGAAGATATTCAGCAGCGGCTGGGATTGGCTGGCGGGCGCGTCAATATTGGCGTGGGCGGCAGTATTGCGCGCACCGTTATGCCGCAGGTGATCAATCAATTTCATCGCGAGTATCCGCTGGTTAAGGTGCGAATTGTTGAAGGCCAGCTGGTTTCGATGGTGCATGAACTGCGCCAGGGCGAACTGGATTTCACCATTAATACCTACGATAAAAATCACCTCGATCAGGAATTGGTGTTTGAACGGCTGATGGAGCGTGATTATCAGGTGGTGATGCGCAAAGGACATCCGATGGCGCACGCGCGCACGCTGGCTGAGCTGCAGCATTGCGACTGGACTATGCCGACGCCGCAGGGCAGCTATTATCGGCTGCTGCACGATCTGTTTGGCGAACGCGGCATGGCGCCGAAAATCGTTGTTACCTGCGAGACCTTTATGGCCTGCACCAGCCTGGTGGCGCAGAGCGATTTCGTCAGCATTATTTCGCGCGATGTGATTGAAGACCCGACGCACGGCGGCCAGCTGATCTCCCTCGAACTTGACGAACCTTTACCGAAAGCCACTTTCTATCTTATCCAGCGCAAAGACACCGCGCTGACGCCGATGAGCGCCTATATGGCGCAGCTGTTTCGGCGCTACTGTCAGCAAAGGTAAGAGTGCGGCCTGGCTCGCAACGGTATAAATAATGCGCACTACACTTGCAGTGGACGTTCCCTTTATGGAGTACAGACCATGCAAGTTACCCCGTATGTGTTTTACAGCGGTCGCTGCGAAGAGGCGATTGCCTTCTACCTCGACGCCACCGATGGCGAGCTGCTGTTCAAGATGACCTTTGGTGATATGCCGGATGAAACGCCGGTTGAGGACGAAGGTTGTATCTCGGGCGTGAGCTTTTCGCCTGAGCAGATTATGCATGCCCATCTGCGCATCGGGCAGGGCGAAATTATGATGAGCGACGGCGCACCGCAGGCGGCGTATGGCGGTTTTGCCGTGAGTTTATCCACGCCGGATGAGGCGCAAGGCAAGCGTTGGTTTGAGGCGTTGTCAGCGGGCGGTGAAGTGACGAAAAGCTGGGCACCGACGTTCTGGGCCAATGGCTTTGGCATGTTGACCGATAAGTTCGGCGTGCCGTGGATGGTGAATGCGTATAAGCCGCAGATTTGAGTGGATGGTGCGCGCTGGCCCTCACCCCAGCCCTCTCCCGCAAGCGGGAGAGGGAGTTGGTAGGGGCACGATCTGTTCCCTCTCCC
>NZ_DAMBSA010000364.1:3160-4799 GCF_032054795.1 Pantoea sp. CTOTU49201 | reverse complement strand
CGCCATTCATGGCGACCTCTTATCCAGATCAATTTCCTTTTAGACGCGTACCCGCCTTTTTTATAGGCTAAGCAAGTCACAAAAAATTCATAAGCAATTTTAGATAAGTTCGCTGCTGGCGGCCTTGTCGGGGCTTTTTTCATCTAAGAAAATTCCTGAAGCGCGGTGGTTGAGCAAGAAACACGCGTCCGATCATAAAGTGAAAAAAAAGTGCTGAGCGGTTGACACTAAGTGCAGGCCTTGCGGCATGCGGATCCAGGATTTTAGCCAGCCGCTAAGGACGATTTTTTAGTGAAAATCAACTCTTGTTAAGAAGAGATTGCTGACTAGAATACTCACCATATTGTTGTTCAAACTTCCCGCACCCCCTATATATAGTGTTTATCCACAGGCTTACTCACAACGAGCGGCTTGTGCATAAACCTTGTGCATAGATGGGGGATAAATACGTCATTCATGCATGGACAGGTAAAAACGCGACATGAACCAAAGTCTGCTCGTTACTAAACGCGATGGCCGCCAGGAGCGCATTGATCTCGACAAAATTCACCGTGTACTGGATTGGGCAGCCGAAGGGCTGAACAACGTTTCCGTTTCACAGGTTGAACTGCGCTCACACATTCAGTTCTACGATGGCATCAGAACCTCTGATATTCATGAGACCATCATCAAGGCTGCCGCAGACCTGATCTCTCGTGATGCGCCGGATTACCAATACCTGGCCGCGCGTCTGGCTATCTTCCACCTGCGTAAAAAAGCGTACGGCCAGTTTGAGCCGCCGAAGCTGTACGATCAGGTGGTGAAGATGGTGGAGATGGGCAAATATGACCGTCACCTGCTGGAAGATTACAGCACCGAAGAGTTCGAGCAGATGGACGAGTTCATCGACCATTGGCGCGACATGAATTTCTCCTACGCAGCGGTTAAGCAGCTGGAAGGGAAATATCTGGTGCAGAACCGCGTTAGCGGCGAAATCTACGAAAGCGCCCAGTTCCTCTACATCCTGGTGGCGGCGTGCCTGTTCTCTGGCTACCCGCGCGAAACCCGTATGGACTACGTGAAGCGCTTCTACGATGCGATCTCAACCTTCAAGATCTCGCTGCCAACGCCAATCATGTCCGGCGTGCGTACCCCAACGCGTCAGTTCAGCTCTTGCGTACTGATCGAGTGCGGCGACAGCCTCGACTCCATCAATGCCACTTCTAGCGCCATTGTGAAATACGTTTCTCAGCGCGCCGGTATCGGCATCAACGCCGGCCGCATTCGTGCGCTGGGTAGCCCGATTCGCGGTGGCGAAGCCTTCCACACTGGCTGTATTCCGTTCTACAAACATTTCCAGACCGCCGTGAAGTCCTGCTCGCAGGGCGGCGTACGCGGTGGCGCAGCGACGCTGTTCTACCCAATGTGGCATCTGGAAGTTGAAAGCCTGCTGGTGCTGAAAAACAACCGTGGTGTTGAAGGCAACCGCGTGCGTCACATGGATTACGGCGTGCAGATCAACAAACTGATGTACACCCGCCTGCTGAAAGGTGAAGACATTACGCTGTTCAGCCCGTCTGACGTGCCAGGCCTGTACGATGCGTTCTTCGCCGATCAGGACGAGTTCGAGCGTCTGTACACCAAATACGAGAAAGACGAC
>NZ_DAMBSA010000364.1:0-3150 GCF_032054795.1 Pantoea sp. CTOTU49201 | reverse complement strand
AAAGACGACAGCATCCGCAAGCAGCGCGTGAAAGCCGTTGAGCTGTTCTCACTGATGATGCAGGAACGTGCTTCTACTGGCCGTATCTACATCCAGAACGTCGACCACTGCAACACGCACAGCCCGTTCGATCCAAGCATCGCGCCGGTTCGTCAGTCGAACCTGTGCCTCGAGATCGCACTGCCGACCAAACCGCTGAATGACGTCAATGACGAAAGCGGCGAAATCGCCCTGTGTACGCTGTCAGCCTTTAACCTCGGTGCAATTAACAGCCTCGACGATCTGGAAGAGCTGGCCACCCTTGCGGTGCGTGCACTGGATGCGCTGCTGGATTATCAGGATTACCCAATCCCGGCAGCACAACGCGGCGCAATGGGCCGTCGTACGCTGGGTATTGGCGTGATCAATTACGCGTATTATCTGGCGAAAAACGGCGTGCGCTACTCCGATGGCAGCGCGAACAACCTGACGCACAAAACCTTCGAAGCCATTCAGTACTACCTGCTGAAAGCCTCGAATGAATTGGCGAAAGAGCAAGGTGCGTGCCCGTGGTTCAAAGAGACCACTTATTCGCAGGGCATTCTGCCGATCGATACCTATAAAAAGGATCTCGACGCGGTGTGCAACGAGCCGCTGCATCTGGATTGGGAAGGCCTGCGTGAGTCCATCACCACGCACGGTCTGCGCAACTCAACGCTCTCCGCGCTGATGCCGTCTGAAACCTCTTCGCAGATTTCAAATGCCACCAACGGTATTGAGCCGCCGCGCGGACACATCAGCATCAAAGCTTCGAAAGACGGCATTCTGCGTCAGGTGGTGCCAGAGTATGAGCGTCTGAAAGATCAGTACGAACTGCTGTGGGAAATGCCGTCTAACGACGGTTATCTGCAGCTGGTCGGCGTGATGCAGAAGTTCATCGATCAGGCGATTTCGTCGAACACCAACTACGATCCGAGCCGTTTTGCTAATGGCAAAGTGCCGATGAAACAGTTGCTGAAAGATCTGCTGACCGCGTACAAGTTCGGCGTGAAAACCCTGTACTATCAAAACACCCGCGACGGTGCGGAAGATGCACAGGACGATCTGGCGCCTTCCATTCAGGATGATGGCTGCGAAAGCGGCGCATGTAAGATCTAATCTCATCTTGTCAGGGCCGACATTGGTCGGCCCTCTTCACATTTGGACTCAAAATGGCTTACACCACATTCTCGCAGAACAAAAATGACCAGCTGAAAGAGCCGATGTTCTTTGGCCAGTCCGTCAACGTTGCCCGTTTCGACCAGCAGAAATATGACATCTTTGAAAAGCTGATTGAGAAGCAGCTCTCCTTCTTCTGGCGTCCGGAAGAAGTCGACGTCTCGCGCGATCGCATCGATTACCAGGCGCTGCCAGAGCATGAAAAGCACATCTTCATCAGCAACCTGAAGTATCAAACGCTGCTGGACTCCATTCAGGGCCGTAGCCCGAACGTGGCGCTGTTGCCGCTGATCTCTATTCCTGAGCTGGAAACCTGGATTGAAACCTGGGCCTTCTCCGAGACCATTCACTCGCGCTCTTACACCCACATCATCCGTAACATCGTTAACGATCCGGCGGTGGTGTTTGACGATATCGTCACCAACGAGCAGATTCTGGCGCGCGCCGAAGACATCTCGAAGTACTACGATGATCTGATAGAGATGACCAGCTACTGGCATCTGCTGGGCGAAGGCACGCATCAGGTCAACGGTAAAACCGTTACCGTGAACCTGCGCGATCTGAAAAAGCAGCTCTATATCTGCCTGATGAGCGTCAATGCGCTGGAAGCGATTCGTTTCTACGTCAGCTTCGCCTGTTCATTTGCTTTCGCCGAGCGCGAGCTGATGGAAGGTAACGCCAAAATCATCAAGCTGATTGCACGTGATGAAGCGCTGCACCTGACTGGCACCCAGCACATGCTGAACCTGCTGCGCACCGGTGAAGACGATCCAGAGATGAAAGCCATTGCTGCAGAGTGCCGCGACGAATGCTACGACCTGTTCAAGAAGGCAGCCGAGCAGGAAAAAGAGTGGGCAGAATATCTGTTCAGCGGCGGCTCGATGATTGGCCTGAACAAAGACATTCTGTGCCAGTACATTGAGTACATCACCAACATCCGTATGCAGGCGGTCGGTCTTGATCTGCCGTTCCAGACGCGTTCCAACCCGATTCCATGGATCAACTCATGGCTGGTGTCGGACAACGTGCAGGTTGCCCCGCAGGAAGTTGAAGTGAGCTCGTATTTGGTCGGTCAGATTGATTCTGAAGTGGGCGAAGACGATTTCGACGGCTTCCAGCTGTAAGTATGAGCCGCTCTGTTGTTATTCTGCGTAGCTCCGGCTCCCGGCTGGAGTGCGCAGAAGATCATCCCAATCTGCTGACGACGCTGGAAGCTAACAATCTGTGCGTTGAGTTTCAGTGTCGCGAAGGCTACTGCGGCTCTTGCCGTATGCGCTTGCTGAAAGGCGAAGTGGATTATGCGGAAACCCCGTTGGCGTTTGTGCAGCAAGGCGAGATTTTGCCGTGCTGCTGTCGCGCCAAAGGGGAGATTGAGATCGAGTTGTGATTTTAGTATGTCGCCATGAATGGCGACCCTACGAATTAACGTTTCACTGTTTCCAGCACATCAATCCAACCGTGGCCGGTGCTGACTTCGCTGCCGTGCAGCCAGCGACGCAGCATGTTCATCGACATCATCGCCACCACTTTCTGCCGCGTTTCCACGTTATGACGTCCATGGGTAAACTTCACGCGTTGGCCCCAGCTCGCTTCCGGTGTGTGCAGCGCAATCGACACTTCGCCTTCAACTAAATTTCCCACCGACAATGCCAGCGCGGCGCCCTGCTGTTTCGCCCAATCACGTGTGCGCGCAACCTGAGTTTCCAGATCTTCATCCTGCGGCGGCAGAATCTCTGCTTTGCTGAGCGCCACGTCTGCAGCTGCCAGCTGCCAGTTAAGCAAACCGGCGGTGAACTGCTCGCTCAGCGCCAACTGGAAGCCGCGTTGCTGCAACTCGCGCGCCAGTAGCGCCGGTAAACCTTCGGTGCCTTCAAAGATGGTGCATTCAGCCAGCAACAGTTTTACCTGCTGCCACACTTGCTCCATCGCCACGCGCTGGCTGGCGGGTCCGGT
>NZ_DAMBSA010000363.1:2224-4819 GCF_032054795.1 Pantoea sp. CTOTU49201 | reverse complement strand
ATTTATGGCGACCAGGTGCGCATAAATCCGTCGTAGGGTCGCCATTCATGGCGACCTTTTTAATTACGCGTACTTCACCGTAATCGATGCACTGGCCAGCGCATGGAAATGCACATTAAAGCCCACCATCGCGCCGCTCGCGCCTTCATCTACGTCAATCTTATCCGTATCCATCGCATGCACCGTAAAGATGTAGCGATGGGATTCGCCCTGCGGTGGCGCTGCGCCGCCGTAGCCGGTTTGGCCAAAATCGGTGCGCGTCTGAATGGCGCTCTCCGGCAGTTCTGCCATGCCGGAGCCGGCACCTTGGGGCAACTCGGTGACTTCTGCCGGGATGTTCGCTACCACCCAATGCCACCAGCCGGAACCGGTTGGCGCGTCGGGATCGTAGCAGGTGACCACAAAGCTTTTGGTGCCCGCCGGCACATCATCCCACGCCAGATGCGGTGACAGATTTTCGCCCTGGTAACCCATGCCGTTGAAAACGTGTCGCTCTGGCATCTTATCGCCGTCGTTAAAATCCTGGCTAACTACGCGCATGATCGCTCCTTATTGGTTGTGCAGTGCCCTCAATCATGGTGGAAATGCGCCGCAACATCCAGTGCCGCGCCGACCGCTTGCGTCAGTTTCGTCAGTTCGGCGGCAGAAATCAGATAAGGTGGCATCAGGTAGATCAATCGCCCAAACGGACGAATCCACACGCCGCGCTCAACGAAGAAGTGCTGCAACGCCGCCATGTTCACCGCCTGATGGGTTTCGATCACGCCAATCGCGCCCAGCACGCGCGCGTCGACCACCGCGTGATGACCGCGCAGCGGCAGCAACTCTGTTCGCAGCTGCTGTTCAATCTGTGCCACTTGCGACTGCCAACGCCCTTCATTCACCATTTTCAGACTTTCCACCGCTACCGCGCAGGCCAGCGGATTGCCCATAAAAGTGGGGCCGTGCATAAAGCAGCCCGCTGCGCTGCGGCTGATGGTGTCGGCGACTTCACGCGTGGTCAGCGTGGCGGAGAGCGTCATGGTGCCGCCGGTCAGCGCTTTGCCGAGGCAGAGAATGTCCGGCGTGATGCCCGCATGGTCGCAGGCAAACAGCTTGCCGCTACGGCCAAATCCGGTGGCGATCTCATCGGCAATCAGCAGCAAACCGTAGCGATTGCACAGTTCGCGGACCTGCTGCAGATAGCGCGGATGGTAGAAGCGCATGCCGCCCGCGCCTTGCACAATCGGCTCCAGAATCACCGCCGCAATCTCGCGATGGTGGATTTCGGCCAGCTGCGCGAAATCGGCGAAATCGGCCTCGTTCCACGCATCATCGAAAGCACACTGCGGCGCGTTGGCGAACAGATGTTCCGGCAGATAGCCGCGCCACAGGCTGTGCATCGAATTTTCCGGATCGCATACCGACATCGCGGCAAAGGTATCGCCGTGATAACCGCGCTTCAGCGTGAGGAATTTTTGTCGCGTTTGGTTTCGTCCCAGCCAGTATTGCAAAGCCATTTTCATCGAGACTTCGACGGCGATCGAACCTGAATCGGCGAGGAACACGCACTCCAGCGCGTCAGGCGTCATGGCAACCAGCTGGCGGCTCAGTTCCACCGCCGCCGGATGGGTAATGCCGCCAAACATCACATGCGACATCTGCGTCATTTGCTGCTGCAGCGCCTGGTTGAGGCGCGGATGGTTGTAACCGTGGATCGCCGCCCACCACGAGGACATGCCGTCCACCAGTTCACGTCCATCGGCCAGCTGCAGCTGGCAGCCGTGCGCCGCCACCACCGGATAACAGGGCAGGGGATCGCGCATCGACGTGTAAGGATGCCAGATATGCTGGCGGTCAAAGTTGAGGTCGTCCTGAGTGAACATGTGAGTTGTAAACCATTTTAAAAAGATTTAGTTTACAAGTATAACCACGTTAATCGTCGGGATGAACCCCCTTTTTCTGGAGTAAGCAATGGCAAACCGCTGGACACTGACACAAGCTCAGGCACTTTTCGATAAACCTTTCCTTGAGTTGATGTTTGAAGCGCAGCAAGTGCATCGTCAACATTTCGATCCACGCCAGGTGCAGGTCAGCACGCTGCTATCGATCAAAACCGGCGCCTGCCCGGAAGACTGTAAATACTGTCCGCAGAGCGCGCGCTACAAAACCGGTCTGGAATCCGAGCGTCTGATGGAAGTGGATGCGGTGCTGGAATCGGCGCGCAAAGCCAAGGCGGCGGGATCGAGCCGCTTTTGCATGGGCGCGGCGTGGAAAAACCCGCACGAGCGCGACATGCCGTACCTGCAGCAGATGGTGCAGGGCGTGAAAGCGATGGGCATGGAAACCTGCATGACGCTCGGCACGCTGGATGGCAGCCAGGCACAACGCCTCGCCGAAGCCGGGCTTGATTTCTACAACCATAATCTCGACACCTCGCCAGAGTTTTACGGCAACATCATCACCACGCGCAGCTATCAGGAACGTCTGGATACGCTGGATAAAGTGCGCGGCGCGGGGATCAAAGTGTGTTCTGGCGGCATCGTGGGGCTGGGGGAAACGGTGAAGGATCGTGCGGGCTTACTGGTGCAACTGGCGAATCTTCCAACGCCGCCC
>NZ_DAMBSA010000363.1:0-2214 GCF_032054795.1 Pantoea sp. CTOTU49201 | reverse complement strand
CCGCCCGAGAGCGTACCGATCAACATGCTGGTGAAGGTCAAAGGCACGCCGCTGGCCGATAACGACGACGTTGAACCGTTCGACTTCATCCGCACCATCGCGGTGGCGCGCATCATGATGCCATCGTCGCACGTGCGTCTTTCAGCCGGTCGCGAGCAGATGAGCGAGCAAACTCAGGCGATGTGCTTTATGGCCGGTGCAAACTCAATCTTCTACGGCTGCAAGCTGCTCACTACGCCAAACCCGGAAGAGGATAAAGATCTAATTCTGTTCCGCAAACTGGGCCTGAATCCTGAGCATACCGCGACAACCGCCGGTGACAACGAGCAGCAATATCAGCTCAGCGAGCAGCTGCTGCACGCGGATACCGAGCAGTTCTATAACGCGGCTGTGTAAATGGGCTGGTCACAACGTATTGATGAGGCGCTGGCGGCGCGGCGCGCCGCGGATGGCTGGCGGCTGCGGCGTCCCGTTGAGCACAACAGCGTGCGGGAGATTACGCTCGAAGGGCAGCGTTATCGCCACTTCTCCAGCAATGACTATCTCGGCTTGAGTCAGCATCCGGCGGTGATCGCTGCCTGGCAGCAGGGCGCGGCCGAGACGGGCGCGGGTGCGGGTGCATCCGGTCACGTGACCGGCTACAGCCGCCATCATGCGCAGCTCGAAGCGGAGCTGGCGGACTGGCTTGGCTATTCGCGCGCGCTGCTGTTCATTTCGGGATTTGCCGCCAATCAGGCAGTGATCCATCTGCTGGCGGAAAAGCAGGATCGCATCTTCGCCGATAAGCTGGCGCACGCGTCACTGCTGGATGCCGCCAGCCACAGCCCGGCGAGTCTACGTCGCTTTGCCCACAATCAGCCGGAAAGTCTGGCGAAGCTGCTGGCAACGCCGTCGGAGGGCGGCACGCTGGTGGTGACCGAAGGCGTGTTTAGCATGGATGGCGACAGCGCACCGCTGGCCGAGATTGCCGAACAGACGCGGCGCGGTAACGGCTGGCTGCTGGTGGATGATGCGCACGGTATTGGCGTCACCGGTGCGCAAGGGCGCGGCAGCTGCTGGCAGCAGCAGGTCAAACCGGAACTGCTGATTGTCACCTTCGGCAAAGTGTTTGGCGTCAGCGGCGCGGCGCTGCTGTGCGATGACGCCACCGCTGATTACGTCGAGCAGTTTTCACGCCATCTGATCTACTCCACCGCGATGCCACCGGCGCAGTGCTACGCGCTGCTGGCGGCACTGCGGCAGATTCAACAAGGCGATGCGCTGCGCGAAAAATTGCACAGCCACATCGCGCGTTTCCGTGCGGGAGCCGCCGATTTGCCGTGGCAGCTGGTCGATTCTGCGAGCGCCATCCAGCCGCTGATCGTTGGCGAAAACAGCGCGGCAATGGCGTTGTCGCAGCGACTGGCGCAGGCCGGCTGCTGGGTAAGCGCCATTCGTCCACCGACCGTGCCGCCGGGCACCGCGCGGCTACGCATCACGCTCACCGCTGCGCATCATACCGATGATATTGATCGTCTGCTGGAGGCGCTATATGACGCTGCAGGTTAACAAGCAGGCCGTGGCAAACGCTTTTGGTCGCGCGGCTGCGCATTACGAGCAGCACGCGCAGTTGCAGCGGCTGAGCGGTGATGCGCTGTTGGCGCTGGCGCCTGCCGGTTTTGGTCCTCATCTGCTGGATGCCGGTTGCGGCACCGGCTGGTATAGCCGCTACTGGCGCGATCGCGGGCGCACGCTGACGGCACTTGATCTGTCGCCCAACATGCTGCAAACCGCGCGCGATCAGCAATCGGCACAGCACTATCTGCTGGGCGATATTGATGAGGTGCCGCTACCAGACGCCAGCGTTGACGGCGTGTGGAGCAATCTGACGGTGCAGTGGAGCAGCGACTTGCACACCGCGCTGCTGCAGTTTTTGCGCGTTACGCGTCCAGGCGGCACGGTACTGTTTTCCACGCTGCTCGACGGGTCGCTGCACGAAGTGCATCACGCGTGGGCGCAGCTGGATGGTCGTCAGCACGCCAACCGTTTCCTCAGCGCCGCACAGTTTGACGCGGCCACCACAACGCTGCCGATCGCTAAGCAGCAGCAGGTTATCACGCTGCATTTTCCCAGCGCGCTCAGCGCTATGCGCTCGCTGAAAGGCATTGGTGCCACACATCTGCACGACGGACGCGGCGCCAGCGTACTGACGCGCGCTCAGCTGGCACAGCTTGA
>NZ_DAMBSA010000362.1:0-4833 GCF_032054795.1 Pantoea sp. CTOTU49201 | reverse complement strand
TAACACTGCGGGCAGCACCGCCGGGAACAGAATGCGGCGCATCACTGTCCACTCATTGAGCCGCAGCACGCGCGCCACATTGAGATAATCCTGCGGAATTCGCTGTACGCCTTCGGCGGTGTTGATCACCATCGGCCAGATGGAGCAGATGAAAATGGTCCAGCTTGATGCCGGTTCAGCGCGCTGGAACAGCAGCAGGCCAATCGGTAACCAGGCAAGCGGGCTGACCGGGCGCAGCAACGCGATGATCGGGTTGAGCATGTGCGCGATAAAGCTAAAACGACCAATCAGAAATCCGGCGGGAATCCCCACCAGCGCCGCCAACCCAAAGCCGATTGCCACCCGTTGCAGCGAGGCGACCACGTTCCAGCCAATGCCCTGATCGTTGGGGCCGTTGTTGTAAAACGGATCGGCAAACAGCGTGACGGCGGCTTGCCAGGTGGCGTACGGCGTGGGGAAGCCTTTACTGGACATAGAAGCCAGTTGCCAGACAAACAGCAGCAGAATCAGGCCGCAACTGGCCGGGATTAGCCGCTGCAGCAGAGGACGGAGCCAGCGTTGACCTCGACGCGGTGCGGGCGTCACCTTGAGTGCAATCACCTGCGCGGGTTGCGCGGCGATCGGCGCGGCATTTAGCGTGCGTGCTTCAGATTTCATCATGACCTCACTTAACTGCGTTTAAGGGCAAAACTGTCGGCATAAGCGGCGGGATTGCTGCCGTCCCACACTTTGCCGTCGAACAGTGTGCTGCTGCGCATCTCGCCGGCTGGGACGCTGATGCCGCCCACCGCGCTGGCGGCCTGTTTGTAGATATCGATACGGTTGATCTGACGCGCCACTGCTGCGTAATCAGGCGCGGTTTGCACCATGCCCCAGCGCTTCATCTGCGTCAGGAACCACATGCCGTCGGAAATCCATGGGAAGCTCACTTCTCCATCGCGGAAGAAGCGCATACCGTGCGCATCCTGCCAGCGCTGACCGAGCCCGTTTTCGTACTGACCGAGCATGCGCCCTTCCAGCGTTTCCACTTTGGTGTTGATCCACGCGCGCCCGGCCAGCACCTGCGCGGTCTCTTTGCGGTTAACGTCGGAGGCATCGATCCAGCGCGCGGCGTCCAGCACGGCGGCGGTCAGCGCGCGGGCGGTATTAGGGTTCTCTTGCACCCAGGCGGCGCGCGTGGCGAGAATTTTTTCCGGATGATCCGGCCAGATTTGCTGTGTGGTCGTGGCGGTAAAACCGATGTTGTCGCTGATGGCGCGCTGATTCCACGGCTCGCCAACGCAGAAGCCACTCATATTGCCCATCTTCATGTTCATCACCATTTGCGGTGGCGGGACCACCACGGTGCGCACATCCTCAAACGGGTCGATTCCGGCGTTGGCCAGCCAGTAATAGAGCCACATGGCGTGCGTACTGGTTGGGAAGGTATGCGCGAAGGTCAAGCTGCCTTTGGCTTGACTGGCGATTAACTTTTGCAGGCTGGCCGCATCGGTGACTTTCTGATCTTTAAGCTGATTCGCCAGTGTGATGGCCTGCCCGTTGTTGTTGAGCGTCATCAGATTAGCCATCTCATGCTGAGGCCCGGCAATGCCCAACTGCAGACCATAAATCATGCCGTACAACGCGTGCGCTGCGTCCAACTCACCAGCGGTGAGTTTGTCGCGTACCGCCGCCCAGCTGGCTTCTTTACTCGGTTGCAGCGTCAGGCCGTATTTTTTATCGAAGCCTTTTACTGAGGCCATTACCACCGGCGCGCAGTCGGTGAGCGGAATAAAGCCGACGCGAATGTTGCTCTTTTCGGGCGCATCGGAACCGGCAGCCCACACCGCATTGCGTAATCCCGGCAGTAAATAGCTGCCACCGACCACCGCGCTACCCAGGAGAAATTGACGTCGTGACACCGTGAACCGCGTTTTGCTCATCATGCGCATCCCTAAAAAAAGAATAAAAAAAGGCGTCCTCCCGCATGTCGCAAAAACATGGGGCCGGACGCCTTTATCCAAAGCACTCGCTTCACCGCCGTTGGCGAAACAAATGCGCAATGTCTGTGAGGTATTGCAAAGCCTGTGCCAAAAATATCAGGCCGTGTTATCAAGCCTGCCGCTATAAATGCACTGAGGGTGCGTCATTTTTGCACTGCGCTGACGCACCCTACGCACAGGGTTTGTGCAGCTACCTCCTTCGGGTTATGCCTTTAGCGTGGCGGCAACCGCTAGCACCGCCTGGGCAATTTCCAGCAGCCGTTTGTTCTGGTTCATGGCGCTCTTACGCAGCGCCTGCCACGCATCCTGCTCGCTGAAACCGTGCTGCTGCATCAACCAGCTTTTCGCCTGATCGATAATTTTGCGTTCATCCAGTGAAGCGCGCATCGAGGCGAGTTCATCAGCCTGCGTCTGCAGACGCTGCGACTGCTCACGGATCAACGCCAGCACCGAACGCCCGAGTTGGGGCGCGAGGCCATTGCTGTCCAGCGTGGTTTCAGCGCCTGACAGCCAGCTGGCACCCGCGACATAGAGCGAAAAACTGGCCTCTTCTCCGATGGCAATCGGCGGATGTTCGCTGTGCTGGACAGCCGCAATCGCGCACTGACAGCGGTTCATCAGCGTGGCGCACAGCGTATCTTCAATCTGTTTCATCTGATCGAGACGCGAACTGAGCAGACTAAACCACTGCAACACGCCATTTTCACCACACTGTGCGCCGGTGCAGGCGATGCGTCTTAGCCGCTCAATCTGGCTGCCGGCATCGGCTATCGCCTGCCAGCGTTGCAGATTTTCCGCATCAGAAAATTGGCTGAAGGTGGCAAAGCTTTGCTCCTGCGCAGCGATCAACACCTGAATGCGCTGCCGTTGAGTCTCGGTAAATTCACCGGCAGCGAATCCCGCCGAACCGGTGGCGCGCTCCTGTCCGGCCAGCTCTTTGCCTTGCATAAAGCTAAATAGCGCGATTAACGCACGCGAGATGTCCGGTTCACTGGCGGTATCCGCCGCTTCAAATACCAGATTGAGTAAGGTGCAGATGATGTGATTAAACGCATCCATCGCCTGCGCCTGCGTCACGGTGCGGCTGTGTACTTGCTGACGCAGCGCCGGTAGTCCGTCCAGCGCCTGAAGCGCAGTAGCGATCAACATGCAAAAGCGACTGTAGCCGGGCTGCGCCTCTGCTTCTGGCAGCACCGCCATCGCACTTTGCTCACGCAATTCAACCTCTGCGGCGCGCTGTGCCAGCTCTTCGCCAAACAATCGACCTTCCGAGCACAGCCAGATATTGCTGGCTCCACGTTCACGCTGCAGCACATGGATCAATTCACTGATGGCGGTAATCTGTTCGCCGGTTCGCAACAGCCGTTGCAAACTGGCTATCTCGCTGGCGCGGCTGGCACGCAGATAGTTCAAAGCCCGATTCATTGCTTTCTCCAGCGGTTTAGCGGTGTAAACAGAGAATTAAGCAAAAGCCATGCCGTGCTGCGTTTAAAAGTGGCAAAAATGTGCCCGGAAATTCCGAATTTAAGAAAATTGTTTCGCTGAGCAATCTTTTTTAACTTGCATAAATAGATTAATCTTATTTACCATTTTTGATTGGCACTAGCAGGCATCAAAAGCTGCTACGCCACCGCGCATCGCTAACTGCAGCGAATAAATTAACTGAGCTTATCTATCACCGTGACTATGTGTTTTATATCATCGGCCTGCGCTGCTTTTTCGCCCGGTAGCACGGGATTTCTAAGGGTGCAATGGTTTGAATTCTCAAAAGTCTTAGGTAGACTTAGTTCAGCACTATCTTTCTGTAATCTGTCTGTTTTTTTGATGGCTTTCTCGCTGCCTAATCTGCCTGCCTTAAAGGCTCGTGCCGCAGATTACTCTGCAGCTAATCTGATGAAATTTGAGGATCATGGTGAATAAGAGTCTCGTGCTTGTGTTGCTGGCGGTGTTGAGTTTGGCTGCTTGTAAAGCGCCACCGCCACCCGTTACTGATGACACGCTGGTAACCAGTGAAGTGAATGGCGTCCAACTGGTTCATCGTCATGCGGTGGCAGCACCTGGCGAATTCACGCCGGTCAATGAGAGTTATCGCGCGCTCTATGCGGCATCCGTGATGACCACGCCTGATTTTGGTGGCAAGGTAGTGCGCTATCTTGATAACGCCAAACCGTTTGAAGTGCTGGGACGCGTTGAACACAGCTGGCTTGCGGTGGCCGATGAGCCTAACGGCCAGTTAATTGGCTATATTCCGCCGAAAGCGGGCGTAGAGAGCAGCCGTTATGACGCGACCATTCGCAGCGATCGCCCGCGTCCTCGCCGCAACAGCAAACAGGTCTGTGTGGCCGTTGGGGGCGCCAGTAAAGCTTGTCGCACTAACGATACCGCGACCTGGATTTTAGACTGATAATGCAATCCGGCGCACAATGCCCGCAGCAGCTTTCGCCGTGCGGGCTGTGATTTTCGCCCTTGCCTGGATAACCAAGATTTAATGACTCAGGATTCCCTTGCTCGCGATGGCATTGTCGCGGGCAATGATAACCTTTTGCTTAATGCCGCAGCACCTATCCTGAATGCCGTGGTACGTATACGGCAGGCCGCGACACATGACGATCCTGCCGGATTGCGCCAGTTACTGATCGAAGAGATCCGCCAGTTCGAACAACGCTGTAGACAAGCGGGCTTACCTTTTGAGATGATTATCGGCGCGCGCTACTGCCTGTGCAGCGTGCTGGACGAAGCAGCGGCGCAAACGCCGTGGGGCACGCGCGGCGTGTGGTCCGGTAACGGCATGCTGGTCACTTTTCATAATGAAAGCTGGGGCGGCGAGAAAGTGTTCCAGCTGTTGTCGCGC
>NZ_DAMBSA010000361.1:0-4863 GCF_032054795.1 Pantoea sp. CTOTU49201 | reverse complement strand
ATTGAAAACAAACCAGCGCGTCACTTTTCCGGCGTAGCGGGCAAACACTTTTTCGACATAGCGGATAAACAACTCCACCACATGTTTTGACTGCCAGCCGCCGTACTCTTCCAGCAACTGCAGCGGCAGTTCGTAATGTTCGAGGCACAACATCAGTTCAATGCCCTGACGCTGCATCTCATCAATCAGCTGGTCGTAATAGGCCGCGTAATCCTCATCAACCACCGCATTTTCATAGTCGATGAGAAAGCGCGACCAGTTGATGGAGGTGCGATAGTGCGTCAGTCCCGCCGCTTTCATCAGCGCCACGTCTTCGCGAAAACGGTTGATAAAATCGGTCGCCACCGCCGGCCCATAACCGTTGTGCCAGACATGTCGATCCTGCTGATACCAGGCATCCAGATACGAATCCTGCCCGGCTTTTTTGCCGCTCCAGCCTTCGGTTTGCCAGGCCGATGCCGCCGCGCCGAGGATAAAGCCCTCTGGCAGCGCAATAGTGTGCTTACTCATCGAATCTCCTTAATTTTGTGCCAGCTCGGCCTGCAGATTTTTTGCTTCCGCCGCTTCGGCGCGACGTGCAGCCACTTTGACAAACGGCAGATAAATCAAGACCGAAACCACGATGCAGATGATTTGCGTCACTACCGCGCCCATCGAACCGGCGGTAGAAAGCCAGGCGTTGATGATCGGTGGCGTAGTCCAGGGAACCATCACCACCGCTTTACCGGCGAAGCCCATTACCGTGGCGAAATAGCCAATTGAGCCGGTGACCAGCGGCGTGATGATGAAAGGAATGGCGAGAATCGGGTTGAGCATGATCGGCATACCAAAAATTACCGGCTCATTAATGTTGAACAAGCCAGGTCCGAACGACAGTTTGGCGATTTCCCGCATCTCTTTGCGTTTGGTGGCAATCATCACGGCGGTTAACAGCCCAATAGTCAGGCCGGAACCGCCGATACTCATGTACACATCCCAGAACGGCATGGTGATGATGTTTGGCGCTTCCTTGCCCTGTTCGAAGGCGTTCATGTTGACCAGAATCGCTCCCAGCAGCAGTGGCTCGCGAATCGGTTTCACCATTTGGTTACCGTGAATACCAATCACCCAAAACAGCTGGGCAACAAACATCAGCAGCAGAATGCCCCACAAGCTCTGCACCACCGATTCCAGCGGCTGCTGCACCACTTTGTACACCGCGTCGTACAAGTACATGCCGGTGATCTGATGGAAGATAAAGCCAAAGGTGGCGACCAGCGTGACGGTGATAATGGATGGAATCAATGCGGAAAATGATGCGGCTACGTTCGGCGGCACGGTATCCGGCATTTTGATTTTCAGCCGTTCAACCTGCTCCAGCCGGCAATAAATCTCCACCGACAGAATGGCGATAAACATGCCGAGGAACAGACTTTTGGTATCGGAGAACTGTTTCGCCAGCACATCGGTGACCACATGCATCTGCCCATCCACCAGCATTTGCAGCGTTGTAGGCGTCACCGAGATGAAGCAGATGATCGCCAGCAGGCCGGGAAACAACGTTTTGATACCGTTGATGCGACCCAGTTCGATACCAATCAGAAACACCGCGCCAATATTCAGAAAGCTCAGCGTGGCGTAGTTAATGCTGCTGGTGATCGGTTTTAAATCGGCGAGAAACGACAGCGCAGAGAAACTGGCGAGGCCATTTTTCGGGTCCAGCACCATGTTGGAAATCAGCACCGAAAACGCGCCGACGATGATCACTGGCATCAGCGTGATGAACGAGGCTTTGATCGCCATGATGTAGCGGTAGCTATTGAATCGCGTGGCAAAGCTACCCAGCGAATCGATAAGACGTTCCTGTAGAGACATTGGTCAACCCTCAGCGGTTTTAGGTGTTATGCATCAGCTTGATGGTTCGTGGCATACCAAAATGGCGATATTCGCGCTTAATTTCTGTGATCATGCTCGCGGAACTCCTTTTTGGTATTCCGGTAGCATCGTTATCACCAATTTGGCATACCAATAAGTGAGGCGGATATGGATTTTGAACAAACGATGATGGAATTGCTGATTAATGCTGGTGAGGCGCGATCGCAAGCCATGATGGCAATCCAGCAGGCGCGCAAAGCCGACTGGCAAGGTGCCGATGAGGCCTTGGCGGCGTCAGATGAGGCGGCAAAAGCCGCGCATAAAATCCAGACCGCATTGATTGGCGCCGATGAAGGCTGCGGCAAAGTGCCGGTTACGCTGATTTTGGTGCATGCGCAGGATCATCTGATGACGGCGATGCTGTGCCGCGATCTGGCGGGCGAGTTGGTGCTATTGAGGAAGGAATTGCATGGTCAATAAGGTGCAGCGGCAAAATAATTTATACGGCTATCAACCGTACGCGTTGACTCATCGAAGCGATAAGGTTTACATTGTTCGCATACGGTTATTAGCCGTACCAAGCTAACTGAAATGAAAGACTTCACTCACAATGCAACGCTGCATAAGTTTAAGGACTGACGTCAACAGGAGGCGTTTTTACTTTACGAGGCTCTCGCTATGCCAAAAGTACCCGCACTTTCCACCGATACGCGCGCCGTTAAAGACGCGCGCGTAGAGTTAAAAACCAGTTCAAATCTTAAAGAAGTTTTAAAGGAAGCAGCAACCGCTGCAGGATTAGATTTGAGTGCCTTTATCTTAAATGCGGCGCTTGAGCGTGCAGAAACCGTTTTGGATAATCAGCGACGTCGCCAGCTTTCTGAAGAGAGTTGGCAGCAAGTGAATCAGCTCATGTCTGAACCTGCAGCTCCGACGCTGGCGTTACAAGCGTTGATGCGAAGGAAAAGAGCAGATGGAAAATTCAAGGAATAATAGCGCTGACGTTATGGTGTGCGCCTATCAGGCAGACATCACCTATCCCGGTAATAAACACTTCGATTGCGGCAACGCAATTATTAACGCCTTTGTACGCAACTCGCTTAAAAAAAGCGTAAAAGAGGGAAACTGTGCAGCGAAGGTGTTGATTAACGCTAACACCGGCGAACTGTTGGGAATTTGTACCTTCAGCGCCTATTCCCTGTTGAAACAAAAGCTCACAGGCGTGGTACCCGGTTCCATGCCAGCCGAAGTCGGCGTGGTGCGCCTGGTTATGTTGGGAATCGCAGTCAAGGAACAAAAGAAAGGTTATGGTCAGGATCTGCTGGGCGCATTTTTCGATCACGTCAAAATAATCCATGCCGCATTACCGGTAAAAGGCGTTTATCTTGACGCTGAACCACAAGCCGTGAATTTTTACACCCGCCTGGGATTTGTGGCACTGCATGAGCCGCCCAATGTATTTGGCGCAATCCCAATGTTTCTGGCAATTCAGCACATTCTCGCGGCGTAATCCATGATGATTAACAGAGGAACCTATGGCGCTGTCACATGAACTGATTCTGATCTACACCACCTATTTCGTCGCCACCGCCAGTCCCGGTCCAAGCAATATGGCGATTATGGGTACGGCGATGAAACAGGGACGCGGCGCGGCGCTGGCATTAGCCAGCGGCGTGATTGGCGGTTCGATGATGTGGGCGCTGCTGGCAGCCTGCGGCGTTCTCACCGTGCTGGCCACTTTCGCTCAACTGCTGATTGTGCTGAAGATTGGCGGCGGATTGTATCTGCTGTGGCTGGCGTTTAAGGCGGGAAAATCGGCATTGCGTAAGCCAGATGCCAGCGCATTCGCGCCGGGCAGTGAAAAAGCGCACTTCGGCAAAATGTTTCGTCAGGGCATTTTGATGCACGTCGGCAATCCGAAAGCGATTTTGACGTGGGTGGCGATTATGTCGGTGGCGTTAAAACCGGGTGCAGCGGCGTCCACTTTGCCGATGATTATTGCAGGCTGCGCGGTGATTTGCGTGCTGGTGTTTGGCGGTTATGCGGTGTTGTTTTCCACTGCGGTGATGGCGGCATTTTATCGCCGCATCCGTCGTGGGCTGGATGCGCTGCTGGCTTGCTGCTTTACGGTTGCCGGGTTGAAGTTGGTGTTTAGCCGGAGTTGATGTGGAGAGGTCGCCATGAATGGCGACCCTACGAAACCGTGCTGGTGCGCATATTTACGCACCCATACATCACGAATTATTCGGCGGCGTGGCGTCGGTTTCGCTGAACGCGGGCTTCTGACGCGTCACAGAGTAAACCACGTTTTTCGGGCTGTTCGGATCGGTGGTGACATCCACAGAGGCGATGGTCACTTTGCCAAAACCAAACAGCGTCTGCACGTAACCACCAATCTGGTGTTTACCTGGCGAAACGCGAATTTCTCTCTTCTCACCCTTCTTCAGCAGACCCGCATCCTGACCATCTACCGTCACATAAATAGAAGAACCGTCATCGGTGCGCGTGACCACATGCGAAATGTTGATCACCGTTGGGCCGGTCTCGAACGGAGAAGGCGAATCGTTACTGTCGATTGGCGCGCCGGTTGCAGGCTGAGCGGCGGACGCGTCCGCAGTCGCAGTGCTGTCATGTGATGTACCTGTTACGGCGGCAAGGCGGGCACAGCCGGTAAGCATGATTGTTGCCATCAAAGTGGCTAAAGTGAAGCGCGATAACATCGTGACGAAAAACCCCTGCTAAATGAGAAGCGTTCATTTTAACGCGCCTTGCAGAGTGATGACAGTCACACAAATACAGTATTTTCCGAAAACCGGCTAAGAAGTGTCTTAGTGGAAAGCGAGCCGCACGGAATGCAAAACGAAACGGCGGCCACGCAGGCCGCCAATGGGAATTACCAGCTGTAGCTGACGGACGCTACGATGGTGCGACCGCTGCCGTAGAAGCAGGCGCTTTCGTTACTGCATGACGCTACGTAATGCTTATCCGCGATATTGTTGACGTTCAGTTGCA
>NZ_DAMBSA010000360.1:4049-4902 GCF_032054795.1 Pantoea sp. CTOTU49201 | reverse complement strand
GCCAGCCCGGTGAGTTTAGGTGCGTACCGCAGCGGACTGCACTGCGGGCTGATCGTCGAGTTCAGAAACCGGCTGGTTTTTCAGGACCGTCCAGATAACCACCGCGCCTAACAGATCAAACACCGCCAGCGCCGCGAACAGCGGGCTGAAGCCCAGCGTATCGGCCAGCGCCCCGACCACCAGCGCAAACATGGTGCTCGCCGTCCAGGCCGCCATGCCGGTTAAGCCGTTAGCGGTAGCCACTTCGTTGCGGCCAAACACATCCGAAGAGAGGGTGATCAGTGCGCCAGAGAGCGCCTGATGAGCAAACCCGCCAACGCACAGCAAGCCAATCGCGACATACGGGCTGGTGAACAAACCGATGGTGCCTGGCGCAATCATCAACACCGCGCCCATGGTGACCACCAGTTTGCGTGAGACGATAAGATTGACGCCAAACCAGCGCTGGAACAGCGGCGGCAAGTAACCACCGACAATGCAGCCGAGATCGGCGAACAGCATCGGCATCCAGGCAAACATGGCGATCTCTTTCAGGTTGAAGCCGTACACCTTGAACATAAACAGCGGAATCCACGCGTTAAACGTTCCCCACGCCGGTTCGGCGAGGAAACGCGGCAGCGCAATGCCCCAGAACTGACGATTGCGCAGGATCTGGCGTGCCGACATCTTCTTGTTATTACCGGTTTGATGCTGCAGCTCCTGGCCGGCAATGATGTAGTGACGCTCCTCATCGCTCAGCTTGGTTTGCTGTTTGGGATGTTTGTAAAACACCAGCCAGCAGATCGCCCACACCATGCTTAGCACGCCGGTAATAATGAACGCCATTTGCCAGCTGTGCGCCATGATCGCCCAC
>NZ_DAMBSA010000360.1:0-4039 GCF_032054795.1 Pantoea sp. CTOTU49201 | reverse complement strand
TAATCGCCCACACCACCAGCGGCGGCGCCAGCATCGCGCCAATCGACGACCCCACGTTGAAATAGCCCACCGCGACCGAACGCTCTTTGGCAGGGAACCATTCGCTACTGGCTTTCAGGCCGGCCGGAATCATCGCTGCTTCGGCGGCGCCAACCGCACCGCGCGCCAGCGCAAAGCCACCCCAGCTGCCCGCCATCGCGGTTGCGGCACAGAAGATCGCCCACAGCACGGCAAACACCGCATAACCGATTTTGGTGCCGAGCATGTCCAGCACATAACCGGCCACCGGCTGCATGATGGTGTAGCACGCCGAGTAGGCGGCGACGATGTAGGAATATTGTTGCGTGGTGATACCCAACTGCGTTTCCAGCGTGGGCGCCGCAACGGCAATGGTATTGCGCGTCAGGTAGCCGAGCACCGTGCCCAGCGTCACCAGCCCAATCATGTACCAGCGTAGCCCTTTGATCTTACGCATTATTAACCTCGTCCAGTCTGTCGTTGCGGTTTTACCGCTGTAGTTATCTGGAGCGGGAAGATGTGAACAGTGCTGATCACTCCCGCAGTTCCTTGCCTGTGCCATTAATCCCGTTAGCAACGGAGCGAGAGGTTAACTTGTTATACAGCTTCAAAAGTTGAATGCCATCACATAAACCTTGCGGCTCATGTGTGTAAGGACGAAAGATCGTTAAAACAGCAATTTAGCGCAATATCCGCAACAGAATCGTCCATATACCCACAGTGAAACTGTCATTATTGTGAGTCGGATCGCAAACAATTTTGCCGTTCGTCTAAATTGGTATGATAACTTTTAGTTAAAAGCCACCTGGCTACAAAATGAGGAAGCAGGTATGTCGCGTTTTATGAGTGAGGATTTTCTACTCGACACCGAGTTCGCCCGTCGTCTGTACCATGACTACGCCAAAGACCAGCCGATTTTCGACTATCACTGTCACTTACCGCCGCAGCAGATTGCCGATAATTACCGCTTCACCAACCTCTATGACATCTGGCTGAAAGGCGACCATTACAAATGGCGTGCGATGCGCGCTAACGGCGTGCCGGAAGCGCTATGCACCGGCGATGCCAGCGACCGGGAAAAATTTAATGCCTGGGCGCGTACCGTGCCACATACCATCGGCAATCCGCTCTATCACTGGACGCATCTCGAATTGCGCCGACCGTTTGGCATTACCGATGTGCTGTTGAACGAACAGAGCGCGGAACGCATCTGGCAGCAGTGCAATGAATTGCTGGCGCAGGATGCGTTCAGCGCGCGCGGCATCATGCAGCAGATGAAGGTGAAAATGGTCGGCACCACCGACGATCCGCTCGATGACTTACAGCATCACCGCAAGCTGGCGCAGGACAACAGTTTCGACGTCAAAGTGCTGCCGAGCTGGCGTCCGGACAAAGCTTTCAATATTGAGCTGGAGAGCTTCCTGCCATGGATTCAGCGCCTAGAGCAGGTGGCGGATGTCAGCGTGCTGCGCTTTAACGATCTGCGTCGCGCCCTAAGCCATAGGCTCGATCACTTTGCGGCGCATGGCTGCAAAATTTCCGATCACGCGCTGGATGTGGTGCTGTTTGCGGAAGCAGATGAAGCCACGCTGGATGGCATTCTGGCGCGCCGACTGCAAGGCGCCGCGCCTTCCGCCGAAGAGACAGCCCAATTCAAAACTGCCGTGCTGGTGTGGCTCGGCAGCGAATACGCGCGCCGTGGCTGGGCGCAGCAGTATCACATTGGCGCACTGCGCAACGCCAATCGTCGCCAGTTCGATATCCTCGGCCCGGATGTCGGTTTCGATTCGATTAATGATGCGCCGCTGGCGATTCCGCTGGCGCGCCTGCTGGATGCGCAGAACCGCAATAACGCGCTGCCTAAAACCATCCTTTACTGCCTCAACCCGCGCGATAACGAAGTGCTGGCGACCATGGCGGGCAATTTCCAGGGGGAAGGCGAACCCGGCAAGATGCAATTTGGTTCGGCGTGGTGGTTCAACGATCAGCTGGATGGCATGCAGCGCCAGATGACACAGCTGGCGCAAATCGGCCTGCTGAGCCGCTTTGTCGGCATGCTGACTGATAGCCGCAGCTTCCTCTCCTACACGCGCCACGAATATTTCCGTCGTCTGCTGTGCCAGATGATCGGCAATTGGGTGGAGCGGGGCGAAGCGCCTGCCGACGAAGCGTTGTTGGGGCAGATGGTACAGAACATTAGTTTCAACAATGCGCGCGATTACTTCGGCATTGAGCTGGGAGCCTGATGATGCAGCGACTTAACCGTCACGATTTTCCCGGCGCGCACTATAGCGAACGCGTTATCCAGTTTGGTGAAGGCAATTTCCTGCGCGCTTTTATCGACTGGCAGCTCGACTGGCTTAATCAACATCAAGACACCGATGCGGGCGTGGTGGTGGTGCGGCCGCGCAATCGCGTGGTGGAAGAGACGCTTAATCAGCAAGATGGCTTGTACACCACGCTGATTCGCGGGCTAAACACGGCGGGCGAGCAGGTGAGTGAAGCTCGCCTGATCCGCAGCGTGAATCGTGAAATCCATCCGTATCAACAGTTTGACGAATTTCTCGCGCTGGCACGCGCGCCACAGATGCGCTTTGTCTTCTCCAATACCACGGAAGCGGGTATTGCCTTCGCTGAGCAGGATCGGCTGGACGATACGCCCGCCTCATCCTTCCCCGGCAAGCTGACGCAGCTGCTGTGGGCGCGCTTCAACCATTTTGCTGGCGCCAGTGATAAAGGTTGGCTGGTGGTGCCCTGTGAACTGATCGATTACAACGGCGACACGCTGCGTGAGCTGGTGCTGCGCTACAGCCAGCATTGGCAGCTGCCGCCGGCGTTTGCCCGCTGGGTGCAGGATCACTGTGCGTTCTACAACACGCTGGTGGATCGCATTGTCACCGGCTATCCGGCGGATAGCGCGGCGATCGAAGCTTCACTGGGCTACGAAGATCGCTATCTGGTGGCGGGCGAAGTCTATTACCAGTTTGTGATTCAGGGGCCGGACGCACTGGCGCAGGAGCTGCAGCTGCACGCGCTGGCGCCAGAAGTGAAGCTGGTGGACGACATCACGCCGTACAAAGCGCAAAAGGTAGCGATCCTCAACGGCGCACACACCGCGCTGGTGCCGGTGGCGTTTCAGGCCGGGCTGGAGAGCGTGGGAGAAGCGATGGATGATGCGCAGATGGCCGGTTTTGTCGATGCGCTACTGCGTGACGAGGTGATCCCCACGCTGGATCTGCCGCGCGATGAGCTGCACGCCTTTGCCGACGCGGTGCAACGTCGCTTCCGTAATCCCTTTATTCGCCATGCGTTACTCTCCATCGCCCTCAACGGCATGACCAAATTCCGTACCCGTTTGCTGCCGCAACTGCTGATGTCGCAGCAGCAAAACGGTCAATGGCCGGTGCGCCTGACTTTCGCCTTTGCCGCGCTGCTGGCCTTTTATCGCGGTGCAGAGGGCGAGCGTCACTGGCCGCTGCAGGACGACGAACACTGGCTGCAGCGTTTTGCTGAGCTGTGGCCAGCGGTAAATAACGATAAACAGACTCCGGAACAGTTGGTACGCGCGGTACTGAGCGATGCCAATCACTGGGGCGAAGATCTCACTCAGCGGCCCGGATTAGTCGCCGCAGTCAGCCAACACCTGCAAAACATCATCGTCCACGGGATGCGGACGGCGTTGACACAACTGAGATAACGCTATGCAAGATGCCATTAGAATACATTCACGCGACAACGTTGCTGTGGCGTTGCGCGATTTGCCAGCCAATACCCAGGTCGAAATCAATCAACAGACGATCTCCTTGCAGCAGGAGGTTGGGCGTGGGCATAAATTTGCGCTGCAGCCTTTAGCGACTGATGCGCTGGTGATCAAATACGGTTTGCCGATCGCGCACGCCACTCAGCCGATTGCGGCCGGTGAGATCATCCACTCCAGCAATGCGCGCACCAATTTGAGCGACGTGGATGAGTACGATTATCAACCCGATTTTCTCGAATTGCCGCCGCAAGCAGGCGACCG
>NZ_DAMBSA010000359.1:2715-4918 GCF_032054795.1 Pantoea sp. CTOTU49201 | reverse complement strand
GGAAAATCAGGGTTTCCGCCTGGCAGGCAAAGGTGAAGTCGATAGACAGGCGCACTGCATCGCCTTCGTTGGCAAATTCTGCACGAATATCGCAGGGATCGGATTCCACCTGACGCGCGCGCTCCGTCAAATGCGCCAGCATCGCATCTGCCGCATGACGATCGGCAAACACGCCAGACCAGCTCGCGGTGCAATCGGTATTGTCCATCACGGTTCCCACATCTACGCAGCAGCAGGCGGCCGTTTCGTTCGCACTACATTTTTTAATGGCATCAGTCATGGTTTTCTCCTGACGATAAATTCAACACAATCGGATCATTTTCTGCCGCAAAGTGTACGCCTGCTGCGTTTTCACATCCACGATCAAGCCGCTAAGTGACGAATATCACACTAAAAATTGATCCAGAACAAAATTGAAAGCTATGTTGAAGGCGAACCGCTAAGATTTTGTTAAGCAGATCTGATTTTATCGATCAAATCGGAAATATTTAAAAAACAATATTGCAACAAATACACAGGTCGGACCTATACTCGTCGCACTGGTCTGATATGTGGTTTTGACGTCAGTCCCTACAATTCGCCGCTAATTGTTACGCGACGTAACAACGTTAAATAATAAATCTAGATGAGGTTGTGGTCATGAACCATAAAAACCTGTTTGCAAAGTCAGCTGTGGCAGCTGCAGTAACGCTCGTCTGTTCTCATGTTTACGCCGCGGGCTTTCAACTGAATGAATTCTCAGCAATTGGTTTAGGTCGTGCGTATTCCGGTGAAGGTGCGATGGGTGATACCGCCGCCTCTGCCAGCCGTAACCCGGCAACCATGGCGTTAATGGATCGCCCTTCTTTCTCGATTGGTGCGGTTTATATTGATCCTGAAGTTGATATTAGCGGCCAAAGCCCGTCTGGTCGCAGCCTTGATGCCAAGAATATTGCGCCGAATCAGTGGATCCCTAATCTGCATTACGTGCATCCAATTAACGATCAGTGGTGGATTGGTGCGTCTGCGACCTCCAACTATGGTCTGGCAACCGAATTTAATGATGGCTACACCGCAGGTGGTTACGGCGGCAAAACCGACCTGATGACCGGCAACTTTAATATCAGCACCGCTTATCGACTGAATGAGAATTTCAGCTTCGGTATCGGCTTTGATGCGGTTTACGCCAAAGCGAAAATTGAACGTTATGCCGGTGAATCCGGTGCCGCGCTGGGTATTCCAGCTAATACCCAAATTGCTCATTTGAAGGGTGATGAATGGGGTTATGGCTGGAACGCCGGCATTTTGTATGAAGTAGATAAAAATAACCGCTTCGGTTTCACCTATCGCTCAGAAGTTAAAATAGACTTTGACGGCGATTACAAAAGCAGCCTGCCGGGTTACGTGAACTCCCTGCCACAGGCGCAGCTTTTAGGCCTGCCATACGGCACCGGCGGCTCAACCATTCCGGGTTCTCTGACGCTGAATCTGCCTGAGATGTGGGAATTGTCCGGCTACCATAAAGTCGCACCACAATGGGCGGTTCACTATAGCCTTACGTATACCAGCTGGAGCCAATTCCAGGAGCTGAAAGCCACCGGCAGCAATGGCCAGACGCTGTTCTATAAGGATGAAGGCTTCCACGATGCTTATCGCATCGCGTTAGGTACCTCGTACTTCTATGACGACAACTGGACCTTCCGTACCGGTATCGCCTTTGATGACAGCCCGGTTCCGGCCGATAAGCGCTCTATCTCCATCCCGGATCAGGATCGTCTGTGGCTGAGCGCTGGTGCATCTTATGCATTCAATGAAGATGCTTCGGTCGACCTGGGTATTTCTTACATGCACGGTCAGAAAGTCACCGTGAAAGAAGGCCCGTATACCTTTAACTCTGAAGGTAAAGCTTGGCTGTACGGCGCGAACTTTAACTACAAGTTCTGATGTGCAGCTAATCATGAAAACGGCGACAGTGATGTCGCCGTTTTTTATTATTAACCCTGCACGCGATTCACTACCGGCCAGTGAGCCGCAAGAAAATCCACAAAGCAGCGCACGCGCGGCGACAGATAACGGCTGGCGGGCCAGATAGCTGAAAAACGGCTCTCCCGCACGCAACTGCCCGACAACACTTCCTGTAATTCGCCCCTTTCCAGCAGATCACCCACGACAAAATCCGGCACATAGCTGATGCCCATTCCTGCCAGCGTGCTGTGCACCATCG
>NZ_DAMBSA010000359.1:0-2705 GCF_032054795.1 Pantoea sp. CTOTU49201 | reverse complement strand
GCACCATCGCTTCGATGTTGTTGACGGTTAAAAGTTTTAGCGGCTGGAATTCGCCAGTCACACGCAAATCTGCCAGCTCCCAGCTTTGAATCAAGCCGGTTGCCGGGAAGCGAAAAAGAATGCAGTGATGTCGGGTTAACTCGTCGCTGCTCTTTGGTGGCTGATGGTTTTGCAAATAGCCGGGACTGGCGCACAACACAAAGCGAAACGCGCCCAGCGTGCGCGCCTGCAGGCGTGAATCCTGCATTTCACCGCTGCGAATCGCCACATCAAATCCTTCATCAATGACGTTCACCAGCCGGTCGCTAAAATCCAGTTCCAGTTCAATATCCGGATAAAGCTGGCTGAAGTGCGGCAGCAGTGGCGTGAGCAGCCGATAACCAACCACCGGCAGCGAAATGCGCAGTTTGCCGCTGGGATGGCTTACCGCCTGAGTGATCTCCGCTTCGACATCGCGAATTTGTTCAAGGATAGGACGCGATCGCTCCAGCAACAATGCGCCCTCCGCCGTCAGGCTGACACTGCGCGTACTGCGATGGAACAGGCGCACGCCGAGCTGCTGCTCTAAACGTGCCACATTCTTCCCCACCGCAGACGCGGAAATACCCAGCTGGTGTGCCGCCTGCACAAAACTCAGCGTCTCTGCAGTACGCACAAAGGAAGTTAACGAAGTCAAACTGTCCATGCTAATAAACCTTTTGTCCGCAAAGAATGGATATCTACCCCATTTATTCATCTTTATATCCGCAATAGCATCCTTCGTCATCCCTTCACTTTTTTGCGAGACCCTTTGATGACGGAAATCAGCACGGCACTTACTATCAGTGCTAAAAGCAGCGCGACGCTGGCGATTCTGCTGGCAGCGTTATTGTTGCCACTGAGTTTTACCGGCGGCGTTGTGACAACTCCCGCGATCAGTCATGAACTGCAGGGCGGAACGCTTTCACTGGCCTGGCTAACCAACGGCTTTATGCTGACCTTCGCCAGCGGTCTGTTAGCTGCGGGCGTCGCCGCCGATAAGCTCAGCTACAAACGCATTTTTATCGCCGGTCTGGCGCTGTTCGCTGTCAGTTCTCTTTTGATTTTTTTCACCCAAAGCGCGTTTGCCCTCGGCGTCTACCGCGCGCTGCAAGGCATTGCCGCCGCCATGACCTTAGCGGGAGGCGCTACCGCGCTGGCGCATCTACACAGTGGTAATGCGCGTACGCGGGCGTTCAGTTTGCTCGGTACGCTGTTTGGTGTCGGATTGGCATTTGGTCCGTTGATGATGGGATTGATTACCGATGGATTTGGCTGGCGCTGGGTTTATCTGGTGCTGGCGTTAATTGCCACGCTCATCGCGTTAACCAGCCAGCTTTTACTTGCCGCACCGCAGGTGCGCGCATCCGGACCTGTGGATATGCGCGGCACCGCGCTATTCAGCATTGCCCTGCTGGCCTTCACCACTGCGCTAATTCTGCTGCCGCAATACGGCGCGATTTCATGGCCGCTGCTGCTGTGCGCAGTATTAACGCTGCTGGCGGGCGGGGAATTTTATCGTCATACCAAACGGGTTGAGGCGCCGGTGTTTAGTTTGACGCTGCTGCGCCAGCCGCACTTTGCTGGCGTGCTATTGCTGCCCGTCGCCACCTGTTACTGCTATGTGGTGCTACTGATTGTTATCCCGCTATTTTTGATGGGCGCACAAGGATTGAGCGAAACGCAAAGCGCCGTCAATTTGCTGTCACTGACCGCGCCGATGCTGATTTTTCCCGGTATCGCGGCCTGGCTAACGCGCTGGTTCCGTGCTGGCAATGTAGCGGTATTTGGCTTGCTGCTGGCGACATTGGGATTGCTGGGCATGGCGCACGCCATTGCAACCGCCGATATCACCGGATTGAGTATCGCGATGTTCATTACCGGCGCGGGCGCGGCGTTGCCCTGGGGTTTGATGGATGGATTGGCGGTTTCTGCCGTATCGGTAGAACGAGCTGGAATGGCGGCCGGTTTGTTTAATACGGTACGTGTGGCCGGTGAAGGTATTGCGCTGGCGGTAGTGATGGCGCTGCTGACGCTGTTCAATCAGTGGCAACTTCACCAGACATTACCTGCGCTGGACGCCAGCACACACGAGGCCGTTGCGGGCTGGCTTTCCGGTAGCCATATCGCCGAAGCCAGCAAGTTGCTGCCGCAACTGACGGTTCGCGAACTGGTGCGCAATGTTCAATATGCTTATCAGGTTTTGTTGTACGGATTAGCGGCGATCACGCTGGTGTGTACAGGGATGATTGGATTTTTACTGACACGGCCAACGCTACCGAGATAAAAAAATGGCGACTCAATGAGTCGCCATTTTTATTGCGAATCGATATCTTTCAGATCGTCCTGAATCGCACTGGCGTTCGGATTATCTTCCGGCTTCAGCTTACCGCCGTTGGCGATAAAGTCATGCCGCTGGAAGTAGGCATTACGAATGAAGGCGTACGGATCTTGCTGCTGACGCAAAATGGCGTCCGAATCCAGCAACTGTGCACGGGTTTCAATCCCTTCCAGCGTCCATTTACCCACCGAAATCGGCCAGCTCAGCCAGCTTAATACCGGATAGAGCGTATCGACGAAGTCACCGCCATCTTCACGGATGGTGAAGCTGCCGTAAGCCGGTAGTTCAACATACGGGCCGTAACCAACGCCATAACGTCCCAGCGTGCTACCAAAGCGATGCGGCA
>NZ_DAMBSA010000358.1:0-4923 GCF_032054795.1 Pantoea sp. CTOTU49201 | reverse complement strand
AATACCGGTAATGAGCGATCGGGTTTCCTGAGAGCCGATACGGCTTAAGTCTATAATGGTATTACTGTCAAAAAGACGGCTGTTATCTATCTCCTCGCCGCTAAAAATCTGTCCATTCAGGCCATTGGTGAGTGAGTTGACGCGGGTCACCAGAGACCCGATGTAGTTACTTTTCACCTCCTGTGACCACTCAGATTTGTCAATCACCTGGCGAAGTTGTTCCTGCAGATCTGCAAATGTCGGGAACAGGGCTTGTTGCCAGCAGTTTTCCGACGTAACCAGATCCCAGCCACAGACCGTGTATGCATGCAGAATGGCATCTTTTAATACAGCGGGCATGGCCGCATACATCGGCCAGCACATAGAGAAGACATCAACCAGGCGGTCAATATGCTCATAAACGTGAGTGGTTTCAGGAAAGCGAAACGGGTTAATACGCAAAAGTGGCGAAAAGCGCGCATTCGTTCCATAGACTGATACATCATCACGATGACCGAATACTTGCTTGTATTCACCTTTCGCGGGTTCGATAACCAAAAACGGTACATTGTGCTGACCCAGTTGTTCCAGCAGCGCATAAATGGTGTTGCTTTTTCCTGCACCAGTAGAGCCCGTGATAAACACATGGCTGGTAAGCCTATCTACATCCAGATCGATGGGCATATCCAGATCGTTCCACAAATGGCGCATTTGCCCGAGTCGCAGTGTTCGGGCCTGTTGGTCGTCAGGTTCCGGCCCATCGAGGCGCAGAACTTTTCGCCCGAATGATTGGGTGTGCAGTACCGCCACACTGGAGGTTGAACGTCGGGGCAGGCTCAACTGAATGGCCATCTCTTTGCCTGAAACCAACGTTGCTGGGGTGAGCCAGTCTATAGCCAACACAGGGCCAATAGTGGGTTTCAGCGGTGGATGGGCCAATACAGATAGCCAGTCAAGAATGGGACGTTTGCTTTGTGAGTTCCACGTGGTTAAAGCAAAATCCTCCGTGCTTGAACGTGTTCCACGCATTAACCCCAGGAAAATGCTGGCTAGCGATTCTGATGAGGCGGTGCTGTCACCAATAAAGTAGGCGGCAGTTTGCCAGCCGCCGTAGGTTCGCGCTTCATTAACACGCTCTAGATGGTGATCGATTTTTGCAAGCAAGTTCTCGATAGTCTTGTCATGCACTTCCAGCGAAATTTGCTGGCTGTTACCCGTCATTTTATTGATGGTCTGGCTGTCAGTGCGGGTGGTGGTATCGTTCCTATTAAGCGTGTGCGACTCGCTTTGGGAAGTGTTGCTGCCAAGCGTTTCGGACGCGCCAACGGTCGTGTTTTCGCTTACGCTTGCAGAGTGAGTACGGTTAAGGGCAATCCCCTGTAGCACACCTTTAAACGCCGTACCGAGTGATATCTGGCTCCCATTTTTATAACCCGCCATTACATCAGCAATGACCCCAGAGGTGGATTCGCTGCTTGAGGTGCCAACGCTTGTAGAGTGATTCGTTCCACGGGTGAAAGAGCTACCCTGAGATACGGTCATGCCTAAACTTTCACCGAGCGATTGGCTCAGCCCTTCACTGATACTCAGGCCTACGCTGTCACTGTCCTGTACACCAAAAGAGTACTGGCGCTTCGCCAGGGCAGAGAGCTGCGTGGCGACCTTTTCATAACCGGTGCGAATGCGATCTAGCTCCGGCGGTGTAACAGGCTCTGCAATGATTATCGCCTGATAAATACGGCTTTCGGCGGCATCAATAAAATGCTCCAGCCCCTGCATAAAATGTTCACTGTCTTCTGTTGCCAGCGACGGCACTCCCGTGACGGCAGTCACCGAGGATGACGGATTTTCTTTTTGCGCCAGCGCACTATCAAGTAAATCTGCAGTCTCTTGCGCGTTCTGTGCAATCAACTTGCTGCCGGGGAAATGTCCTTTGAACGTTTCATTGAGCAGATCACCGGAGTTTTGCCCCAACATCTTACCTGGTGCACCACGTGTGCCGATATAGACATCAGTTTCCCGGCCATCGGATTTCAGCAATAAAAAGACGCTATAACCGGCAGCGCCTAATGCGGTGTAGGCGGCAGTGGTGCTCTCCAACACTGACTGCTTGTTTTCCTGAACAATACGCTCGATGCGAAACAGGCGGATATCACCGGCTCGGTGGATCGGTACGCCCTGATAATCTTCAAGCGACAGCACCGGATAGTGGCGCATCTCAGCCAGATAGCTACGGTTAATCAGGGTGTTGGCAGAGGCGAGTGTTCCTGCCGCACGTTGTTCAATTTCCTGGAGTTGCAGCGGCATCATCGTTTTTTGCATGGTGATGACTCCGTTAAAGCAAAGCGAAAATAAGTAGAGCCAGCGCAGCTATCGCACCGCCAGCCAGCGCAGCAACACGCAGCGCGGAGGTGGAACTGCTTTGGGGCACCGGCGCGGTTGGCGCAGGCGTCTTGCTGTACGTCGCTGATGCAGTGTGTGAACTTGTAGGGCGCGGTGCCGATGCAGTCGATGAACTTGCGGAGCGCGGTGCAACTTCGGGTTGGTAGATAAAGCCGGAAACAGCGCGATCACGTAGCTCCTGATAGATGTTCATCAGGTGCTCAAAACGTTTCCGTGAGAAGTTCATAACGAGATACGCGGACTGGAGATTGTAGTAATCAACATCCCATTTGTTTTTGTCTGCCTCGAAGCCTAGCGCCAGCGTGTTCTCTTCATAATCGACAAATAGATCGGGTATCTGAGATTCAGCCCATTTCATCGCCTGACGAACTATCTGCCCATTTAGCCGATTATTTTCCAGCTCTGCAACCAGAGCAGAACGAAGGCGGTTGATGGAACCGGACTCCAGCGCGGCTAGCATGCTCTGGCCCGGCGTAAACGGCGTAGTTGCATTATTGTTCATGTTTTTGTTTCCGTTATCCTTGAACGCGGCAGGGGGGCGGAGAAAACCGTCGTGCTGGTGCTCTGTCAGCCACTGACTGACGGCAATCAGATGCCGCGCTCGCGCAAGCGAGAAATTGTGCTCAAGGCTTCTGCTCTGCAATGCAAAGTAACCACTGTTCCAGTCAATGGTATCGGTATTGATGGCTTCACAGGCGCCATCCTCCCGGTGAGTGTTGAAAAGCGCCGGTTTCGCCGCGTGAGACTCCTCAAGCATGGCGTTCAGCAGCGCGAAATCACGTTGTGGACTGTTAAGCGCAGCCAGAAATGCGTGGTGAAAATTCTGCTCCATGTGTGGTTACTCCTGTAAGCTCAATGTGTTGTCGAGGCGAGATTTAAATTCGGTGATCCACGACTTCTGCGAACGCGCTTCGGCAATGGCGACTTCGCGTGCTTCCTGATCTGTCATTTTTTCCTTCAGAGTGGCGATCAGCGCATCGAATTTGCTGTTAAATTCGCGTTCGATAAACGCGATGTAGCTTTCGACTAACCGGTTTTTATCCGTTTCGGTTTTCTTGCGCGCCGCATCAATCAGGTCTCGGAAGTTGCCCTCGACCTCGTTGCGTTTTTCATTCCACAGTTCGGACATATCAACATATTCCACCGTGCGGTAATCCCAGACGGTGCGGGTTCTGAAGTAGGAGAAGGGGTTCCACCAGGTTGCGTCGCTCACCTCGCGCGGGTTATAACGTTCTTCCCGGTTTTTTATGTTGTTGGTGTTAAGGCTCAAATTCAGCGAAAAATCGGCCATATTTTCTTTCAGTCCCTGGAACAGCGGAAGTTTCAGTTCACGGGTATCTTCAAACAATTCACTGATATAGCGGCGGTACTCCACCTGCAACTCGTCCTTAATAAACGCTTGCGCGGCGCTGAATGCGGCTTCGAACTCATTGATTAACCCTTTGTAACGAAAACTCGCGTCGCGCTCTGCTGCATCCAGCAACCGCTGCGCATCGGCGGGTGTCTGCTGCGGCACTTTCGTGAATTCGTTACCTTGTTCTCTGGTGGCTGCCAGCACCTGTGTCAGTTTTTGCGTGAACACGGCGGCAATATGAGGCGGAAGTTCTTTTCCTTTCTGACGCAGTGACTGCTTGTACACATCGGTATCAGCACTTTCTTTGCGCTTTTGTACGAGCTGAGTAATTTGTTCGTTCAAGTGCGTGAGTGCGCGTTCATCCTGATCTAGTTGTTCGGTGAGTTCAGCTTCGCGCATGCCTTTCTCTATCGCCTGATTGAGAGCCTCATAGGCCCGTTTCAATCGATTCGGGAAAGTATATTTATCAATATATTCGTCAATCATCACCTCAACGGCGGGCAGCCCACTGCGGTAGAGGACACGCGACAGGTTTCTTTTCTCCAGCGTACGGCTGACGCGTGAGGTGAGCGGCATATAAGAGGGCAGATTCATGCTGCCTTCTTCAAGGAAAAGCTCGGTCATGGTGTTGAGCTCGCCGCGTTCTTTACGGGTGAGGGCATCAGGATTTTTTCGCAGCAAGCGCGTCAGATTGGCTGAGATCGGGTAAACCTGCGGGTTTTGAATACCATTATTCTGCAAATAAGTTTTGATCCGCTCCAGCGCTGCACCGACGTTTTCACCGTTTTCAGGATCAAAGTTATCCATCTTGTTGACGGCGAATATAAAGCGGTCTTTGCTCTGTTTGCCGCCACGCACCATGGTTTGCGCGACCAAACGAAGTAGGTGCTGGTCATCATTGATTCCCAGTTGCGAAGCATTCAGTACATACAGGATCAGCGGGTTGCGCTGAGAATCCTGGATATAGCTCATGGTGACACGTTCGTGCTCGCCGTCTTGGCTGTTATTAGGGCCTGGAGTATCGGTCAGCACCAGACGAACATTCTCGCGCTCTTGTATCGAGACGATGTTACCGCGAAGCTCAATCTGATGGGTGTCCTCTAGCTGGTTCCACTCTTTCAGCAGATCGGAGGATACCGGTATTTCTTCCCCAAGCCCTATGTGGCTGCTGATACGACGTGCCATAA
>NZ_DAMBSA010000357.1:0-4932 GCF_032054795.1 Pantoea sp. CTOTU49201 | reverse complement strand
GACCGCACCATTCAGGAGTATGCGGATGAGATCTGGCACATTTCGCCAGTGAGATTGTAAGGCGAGGGTTGCAAACCAGGTCGCCATGAATGGCGACCCTACGAAAACCGCATTGAGCCATTTGTAGGGTCGCCATTCATGGCGACCGTTTTAAGGCTTACTTCAACGTGATGCTTTTCACGATGCTATCTGCATCGCTCTGCGCTTGCTGTTGGTTATCAGCTGGCAAGGTAATCTGCAGCGTCAGCAGTTTGCCGTCCACTTTCGCCAGAATCACTGAAGACCATGACGTCTGATTGTTGGCAGAAATCACTGTATCCAGCTGCTGTGCCGGCTGGTCTTTCAGCGTTACCGCTTTGTTAGACACCACCTGCAGCTGTGGATCGCGACCGCGCTGTTGTTGTTCCAGACGCTGTGCCAGCGCATCAAGCGCTTCGTTGGTTGGATCGCCCGCAATCACGATAATCGCGCGCTGACCGGTTTCGTCGGCATAGACGTGCATGTTGGTCGATTCAGATCCGAGCTTGCCGCTCTTGTCAGACATGCCCGCAGGCAGTGAGAAGCTCAGCTTGCCGTCCATCAGGTTAACCGTCTGGGCCGACTGGCTGGCGCTCGCACCGTTGCTGTTCGCTGCCGCATCATCTTTCTTCTGGTCACATGCCGCCAGGCCGATAACCAACAGGCCAATACCCACATATTTCACTACGTTACGCATTCTTTTCCCTTTTACATGATTCCAGTCAGGCGTTATCAAAACGGAATCGGCGGTTAAAAGCAACCGCCGGAGTGTCAGGAAATCTTAGCGTGCGGTAGCGTTTCGTCTATCTGCAATTAGCCGAAATTGATCTGCTGCTGCGCGGAACGTTCGGCTAAGCGCTTCAGCATGGCATTCAGCAGTACGCCGTAAGCTGGGAGGAAGAAGATCATGCAGATCAGCACTTTGAAGCTGTAATCCACCAGTGCGATTTCGACCCAGTGCGCCGCCATAAACGGGTCTGGACTCTTGTAGAAAGCGATGAAAAAGAAGGCCAACGTATCGCTGATATTACCGAGGAACATCGCTGCGGCTGGGGCAATCCACCACTGCGATAAACGGCGCAAACGGTTAAAAACGTGGACGTCGAGAATCTGTCCCAGCGCATAAGCCATAAAGCTGGCGCAGGCGATACGCGCAACAAACAGATTTACCTCTTCCAGTGATGCCCAACCTTGCCATTCGCCCTGATAGAACACGCAGGAAACGATGTAGGAGATCACCAGCGCAGGAATCATCACCGCCAGAATAATGCGACGAGCCAGCGGCGCGCCAAAGATACGCACGGTGAGATCGGTAGCGAGGAAAATAAACGGAAAGCTAAACGCGCCCCATGTGGTGTGGAAGCCGAAGATGGAAACCGGCAGCTGTACCAGATAGTTACTGGACGTGATCACCAGCAGATGGAAAAGCGATAGCCAAAACAGCGCATGCATGCGCTGACGTGCAGAGAAGTTGATCATTGTAAGCCTTTTTAGTGGTGGGGTGAGGGAACCCAGGTTCGTGCGTTGGCACGATGGTAAATAAAAAATCGGCGGCATCTTAACGCGTTGCGCAATTTATGCAATGGTTAATTTTAACGCAATCGTTATCGCCTTGCGTTGGCTCATTCGCGCGCTAGAATGAGCGCCCATCACTAACAACTGACAGAGAATCATGAGCGATCCCTTTTCTGCGCCAGACCATCAGCTTGATGCCCTTGGCCTGCGCTGCCCGGAGCCGGTAATGATGGTGCGTAAAACCGTGCGCAGCATGCAGGCTGGTGAAACCTTGCTGATCATTGCCGACGATCCCGCCACCACGCGCGATATTCCCGGTTTCTGCCGCTTTATGGAGCATGAGTTGCTGGCACAGCAGACCGAAAGCCTGCCGTACCAGTTTCTGATTAAAAAAGGCGCCTAACGCTGACGCAGCAAGCGCAGCGCGTTGGCTGTCACCAGTGCGGTGGCACCGGAATCCGCTAAGACCGCCAGCCACAAACCGGTGAAGCCGAGCAGCGTGGTGACCAGAAAAATCGCCTTCAATCCCAACGCCAGCGCCACGTTCTGACGAATGATGGCGCGCGTGCGCCGTGCCAGCACAATGGTGCGCGGCAAAATCGCCAGCTGGTTTTGCGTTAATGCCACATCCGCCGCTTCCAGCGCCACATCGGTGCCGCTGCCCATCGCAATGCCAATGGTGGCGGCTTTCATGGCGGGCGCATCGTTAATACCATCGCCGACCATCGCCAGTGATTGCTGTGCGCCCAGCGTTCGTATCGCTTCAACCTTATCGGCGGGCAGCAAACCCGCGCGATAATCAATATTGAGCTCAGCGGCAATAGCGGCGGCCGCGCGTGGATTGTCGCCGGTGAGCATCACGCTATTGACACCAAGTTTCTGCAACTCAGCCAGCGCGCTGATAGCTTCGCTACGTAGCTGGTCCTGCAACGCTAACGCGCCCAGCACCTGCTGTTCTTGTAACAGCAGCACCACGGTTTGGCCCTGCGCTTCCAATGCAGCAATCTGCTGTTGCTGTGCGTCATCGAGATGGCCGACTTCGCGCGGCGCGAGCAGCTGATAGGTTACGCCTGCGATCGCGGCACGAATGCCGCTGCCGGCCAGCGTTTGCTGCTGTGCAGCTTGCGGAATGGTGAGCGCGCGACGCTCGGCTTCTCTGACAATCGCTCGCGCCAGCGGATGGGTAGAACCTTGTTCAACGGCGGCGGCGATACTCAGCAGATTGTCTTCCGCCATCCCGCCAAAGGGCTGGATGTGGCTGATCTGCGGTTTACCGGCGGTCAGCGTGCCGGTTTTGTCGAACGCCATCATGCTCACACGACTGAGACGCTCCAGCGCCGCACCGCCTTTGATCAGCGCGCCCTGACGCGCGGCGGCGGCCAGGCCGGAGGTGATAGCGGCAGGCGTGGAGATCACCAGCGCACACGGGCAACCAATCAGCAGCAGCGTCAGCCCTTTATAAATCCACGGCAACCACGCGCCAAAGCCGAGCAGCGGCGGCAGCACCATCACCAACAGCGCCAGCAGCATAATGGCGGGCGTATAAATGCGGCTGAAGCGATCGATAAAACGCTCAACCGGCGCACGGTGGGTTTCGGCTTCCTCAATCAGTTGCAGAATGCGGTCAATGGCACTTTGGCCCGGCTGGGAAATGACTTTCAACATCACCAGACGATCAAGACTGGTGGCACCGGCCATGATCTGCTCGCCGGGCTCACGCGCCACCGGCAGCGATTCGCCAGTTAGCGCACTTTCATCAAAGCTGGCGCTGGCCTGCAGCAGTTCGCCATCGGCGGGTAAACGCCCGCCGGCCGCTACCTCAATCACATCGCCGGGTTGCAGCTCCTCTAAACGGACGTTTTCCCGCTGCGTGCCGTTGATGCGCGTGGCGGTATCAGGACGCAGCGCCATCAGCGCGGTAACACCACGGCGTGCGCGTGCAGCGGCGTAAGCTTCGAGGCGTTCACCCAGCTGAAACAGCAGCAGCACCATCGCGGCTTCGGCGTGCGCGCCAATCACCAGCGCACCGGCGGCGGCAATGGTCATCAACATCTCAATGCTGAACGGCGAACCGCTGCGCAGCAGTTTCCAGGCGCTGCGGGCAATCGGTGCTAAACCAATCAACGTGGTGGCAATAAACAGGCGATCGCCCCAAAGCGGCGAAAACTGGCTCAGCAGCCAGCTGCTGAGCATCAATCCGCCAAGCAGCAGCAAACCGGCGTTTTCCTGCCAGCGGCTTTCAGGTTGTGGAGGCGATGAGGAATCGCTGGCGCTCAGCGTGAAGCCGGCATTTTTCACCACCTGTTCGATGGTGGCGCGGATATCCTGGTCGGCGTCGACTACCAGTTTTTCACTGGCAAAAATCACGCGAGCTTGTTGTACCTGCGGCACGCGTTGCACGGCGGTTTCGATTTTACGCGCGCAGCTGGGGCAATCCATGCCCGCAATCTGCCAGCGGAATTGGTGTGAAGAGATGGCGGGCCTGTCGCTTTCGGCGTCGCTTTCGCCGCCGGGCGATCCGCTGTCACTGTCACAGCAGCCGCAATCGCTGTCTGATGTAACGGGCTGCGCCGCGGAGATTTTCAGTGTTGCGGGTTTTATGCTGCGAATTGAGCACAGCGGCTGCGGCTTACGGTGAGATTTGCCACAGCGGCAAGGGTGAGCATGTTGATGCATATAACCTCCGGAATCAGGGGCGGGCTGATGCCCGCGCCCTAATGCTACACTCTGGAGTGGACTCCAGAGTCAAGCGGAAGGTTAGTTTATCTTCAGTAGAGCCACAGTGAACGCGCAATCATGAAGTGACCGGCGAAGTAACAGGCGGCGACGATGGCGCTATCGGCGCTGAAACGGCGGCGATAATGCGAGATAAACCAGACAATATTGGCCAACAGCAGCAGCGCGGCACCGACCAGCAGCGAGAAGCTGAAGTCAGTTGGACGGAAGAAGTAGTTCTCCGCTGCCATCCAGTTCATCACCAGCGTCATGCCGATTAAGGTGCAGATCGGCCAGCGCAGATCTTCCAGCTTGGTCCACAGAATCCCGATAACAATCACACCAATAATCAGGAAGGTGAGAGGAATCGGCCAGAAGAAACTCATGGTCATGTGCGCGGCAAAACTGATGGTGTACAGAAGATGCGACAGGAAGAACGCGCCCAGCGCATAAAGCATTTGCTGACGCGGCAACAGCATTAACGCGTCACCCACCAGCGTGGCGACCAGACCGGCCAGAATCAAATAATCGGTGGTGTTGAAGGTTGGAGCTTGCCACGCCCAGGCAACGAGCAACAGCAAGGTGACAGGTTTAAATAGCCAGCGTTGCCATTGCGGACCGCGATATGAAGCATCGACGTAAAGCCAGCCGGAAAAAAGTACGGCAAGGAAAGACCAAAGCATG
>NZ_DAMBSA010000356.1:0-4975 GCF_032054795.1 Pantoea sp. CTOTU49201 | reverse complement strand
GATTGGCGAATGCGCGCTGTGGCAAGGGCAAATTTTCGGTTTGGTTGCGCCGGGGTATCAAATGGCGCGCGTACTGGCGGCGCAGCTGGCGCAGGAAGAGCTGGCGTTCAGCGGTGCCGACATGAGCACGAAACTGAAGCTGCTCGGCGTGGAAGTGGCGTCTTTTGGCGATGCGCACGGGCGTACCGCTGACAGCCAAAGCTATCAGTGGATCGATAATCCTAAAGGCATCTACAAAAAACTGGTGGTGTGCAAAGATCGCAAAACGCTGCTCGGCGGCGTGCTGGTAGGCGATAGCGCAGAATACGCCAGCCTGCTGCAGATGATGCTAAATCAGTTACCGCTACCGGAAGAACCAGAGAGCCTGATTTTGCCGCAGCTGGCGGGTGCGCCTGCTAAAGCGCTGGGCGTCGCGGCGTTGCCAGACAGCGCGCAAATCTGCTCGTGCCATAACGTCAGCAAGGCGGACATTTGCGGCGCGGTGCAGGGCGGCTGCGGTGAAATGGCGGCGATAAAAAGCTGTACCAAAGCGGCGACCGGCTGCGGTGGGTGCAGCGCATTAGTCAAACAGGTGATGGAGTTCCAGCTCGCCAGTCAGGGCGTGGAAGTGAAGAAGGATATCTGCGAACACTTTGCCTACTCGCGTCAGGAGCTGTACCACCTGATACGCGTCGGCAACATCACCACCTTCGAGCAGCTATTGCAGCTCAACGGACGCGGACAGGGCTGTGAAGTGTGCAAACCGCTGGTGGGATCATTGCTGGCATCATGCTGGAATGACTACTTACTGAAGCCCGAACATCTGCCGCTGCAGGATACCAACGATCGCTACTTCGCCAACATCCAGAAAGATGGCACCTATTCGGTGGTACCGCGTGTGCCAGCCGGTGAAATTACGCCGCAAGGGTTAATTGCGATTGGTGAAGTAGCAGCCCGTTACGATCTCTACACCAAAATCACCGGCGGTCAGCGCATCGATCTGTTCGGTGCGCGGCTCGATCAGTTACCGGATATCTGGGAACGCCTGATCGCGGCGGGTTTTGAAACCGGTCACGCCTACGGAAAATCGCTGCGCACGGTAAAATCCTGCGTTGGCTCAACCTGGTGCCGCTACGGCGTGCAGGATTCCACCACCTTCGCCATCGCATTAGAGAATCGCTACAAAGGGCTGCGCGCGCCGCACAAAATAAAAATGGCGGTTTCTGGCTGCACGCGCGAATGCGCCGAAGCGCAGAGCAAGGACATTGGCGTAATCGCCACGGAAAAAGGCTGGAACCTGTATGTCTGCGGCAACGGCGGGATGAAACCGCGCCATGCCGATCTTTTTGCCAGCGATCTCGATGATGAAACCCTGCTGCGCTACGTTGACCGCATTTTGATGTTCTATGTGCGCACCGCCGATCGTCTGCAACGCACCAGCGTGTGGATGGATAACATGGAAGGCGGACTCGACTACCTGCGTCAGGTGGTAATCGAGGATTCACTCGGCATGGCCGCGCAACTGGAGCAGGAGATGCAGCGCGTGGTGGATCGCTATCAGTGCGAATGGCACAGCACGCTGCAGGATCCTTCGCGTCGCGCCTTGTTTACCGCCACCGTCAACAGCGAGCAGCCTGACGAAACGCTCAACTATGTGCAGGTGCGCGGTCAGCGTCAGCCCGCGACGGCGGACAGCATTCCGGTCACTACGTTGCCGGCAGAACCCTGGAGTGCCATTTGCCATGTCGACGCCATCCCGCCGTCTGCGGGCATGGGTGCGCGGCTGGGCGGCCAGCGTGTGGCCTTATTCCGCTTGGGCGAGGCGATTTATGCGCTGGAAGATATTGAGCCCGGCACGCAAGCCAGCGTGCTGTCGCGTGGCATTCTCGGCGACGTAGCGGGCGAGCCGGTGGTGATTTCACCGCTTTACAAGCAGCGCGTGCGGCTGCGCGACGGACAAAGTCTGGATAACGCCGAGCATCAACTGCGCTGCTGGCCGGTGCGCGTGGAGGGCGGCAAAGTGTGGCTCGGCCATCAGCCGATTATTGCGCTGGCGGCGGCCTCATGAAAACCACCTGTCCGTACTGCGGCGTTGGCTGTGGCGTGGAGGTGAAAGCCCTGGATGCGCCGGTGAGCGGCGACCGCCAACATCCGGCTAATTTCGGTCGGCTGTGCGTCAAAGGTTCAGCGCTGGGCGAGACCCTGACGCATGAAGGTCGTTTGCTCTGGCCGCAGATTGACGGTCAGCGCGTCAGTATCCACGCCGCACTGGACCATGTGGCGGCAGGTTTCCAGCGCATCATCGATCAACATGGGCCGCAGGCGGTGGCCTTTTACGGCTCCGGTCAACTGCTGACGGAGGATTATTACACCGCCAATAAGCTGATGAAGGGGTTTATTGGCTCTGCCAACATCGATACCAATTCACGGCTGTGTATGGCTTCGGCGGTGGTGGGTTACAAACGCGCTTTCGGTGCCGATGCGGTGCCGTGCTGCTATGACGATCTTGAACAGGCCGATGTCGTGGTGTTGGTCGGCTCCAATGCAGCATGGGCGCATCCGGTGGCGTGGCAGCGGCTGGTGCAGGCCAAAGCCGAACGCCCAGAGATGCAGCTGGTGGTGATCGATCCGCGTCGTACTGCCAGCTGTGACCTTGCTGACCTGCATCTGGCGTTGCAACCGGGATCTGATAGCGCGCTGTTTGCCGGGCTGCTGAACTGGCTGGCGCACCATGCGGGTATTGATGTCAGTATGTTGCCGCATCTGGCCAATGTGGAGGCGACCTTAGCGGCCTGTGAGGCGTGGGATGTGGCGGCGGTCGCCGCTGCCTGCCAGTTAAGTGAGCATGAGATTGTGGCGTTCTGGCAGCTGTTCGCCGCGCAACCGCGCGTGCTGACGCTGTGGTGCATGGGCATCAATCAGTCACAAACCGGCAGCGATAACAACAACGCCATCCTCAATGCGCATCTGCTCAGCGGCAAAATCGGCCGTGCGGGCTGCGGACCGTTTTCGCTGACCGGACAGCCCAACGCCATGGGCGGCCGTGAAGTGGGCGGCTTAGCCAATCAACTGGCGGCGCACATGGGCTTTAGCGCACCAGAGGTTGATCGTGTTGCGCGCTTTTGGGGGAGCGATCGTGTTGCGCAGCAGCCGGGACTGACGGCGGTAAATCTGTTCAACGCCATCGAACGCGGCGACGTCAAGGCGGTGTGGATCATGGGTTCCAATCCCGCAGTTTCGATGCCGGAAGGTAACCGCGTGGCGCAGGCGCTGGCGAAATGCGAGCTGGTGGTGGTGTCGGAAGTCAGCGCCCACAGCGACACGGCACAGTTTGCTGACGTGCTACTTCCGGCGCAGGCGTGGGGCGAGAAAAACGGCACCGTCACCAACTCTGAGCGGCGTATCTCACGCCAGCGCAGTTTTACTGCGCCAGCCGGTGAGGCCAAAGCGGATTGGTGGCTGCTGGCGCAGGTGGCGCAGCGACTCGGTTTTGGCGCGGCCTTTGCCTGGCAGCATCCATGCGAGATTTTCGCCGAGCATGCCGCGCTGTCCGGTTTTGAGAATCACGGCGCGCGCGCCTTTGATATCAGCGCGCTGGCGACCATCACGCGTGAGCAATATGACCAGTTAACGCCGGTGCAGTGGCCGATCACTGCCGCGTCACCCAACGGCACCGCGCGGCTGTTTGCCGATCGCCGCTTTTACCATGCCGATGGCAAAGCACGTCTGCTGCCGCCCGCGATGCCGATTAAAACCATCACGACCAATGATTATCCGCTGCTGATGAACACCGGCCGCATCCGCGATCAGTGGCACACCATGACGCGCACCGGCAACGTGCCGCGCCTGATGCAGCATTACGATGAACCCTTTGTCGCGCTAAACCCGCTGGATGCGGCGGCCCACGGCTTGAGCCACGGCGATGTGACGCGCGTGCAGTCGGCGCTGGGCTGGTACAGCGGACGCGTCACCGTCGAAAGCGGCCTGCAGCGTGGGCAAATCTTTGTGCCGATGCACTGGACAAGGCAGTTCAGCGGGCAGGCCAACGTCGATGGATTAGTCGCGGCTACCTGTTGTCCCGATTCCGCTCAGCCAGCGTTAAAACAAACAGCGGTGCGTTTGCAACCTGTGCGTCCGACGTGGCAAGGCTGGCTGTGGCTGCCGGACATCATCACGCCGCCAGCATTACTCTACTGGTCGCGTGCGCCGCAGCCCGGCGTGCAGCGCTATGTGCTGGCGGGCAACACATATGCTGGCGAATGGCTGATGCAACTGCCGGGCATGTCCGCATTGCAATGGCAGCAGGCGCAGGCGGGACAGCAATTGCACTGGATTGGCTGGCGCGAGGGCAAGTTGGCATGCGCCTTTTATGCCGCGCCCTGGCTGCCGGACATCGATCACCCCTTTATCGCGCAGGCTTTCATCCAGCCGCCCGATTCGCCGCAGCAGCGACATGCGCTGTTAGGTGGACGACCGACGCAGGGCGGCAGCCACGGACGAACCCTTTGCAGCTGCTTTGGCGTCGGAGAAGTGGCGATTCGTCGGGCTATCGCCGAGGGCTGTGATTCCCCGGCGGCGCTCGGCGCGGTGTTGAAATGCGGCACCAACTGTGGCTCCTGTATTCCGGAGCTCAAACAACTGCTCTCATCTCTGCGCGTGGCGCAGTAACGGAAAACATCATGACGCAAGCCAGTGAATCCCTCGACAAGCTGTTTAATCCACGTGACGGCGAACAGGCGCAAGGCGTCGTCTGGCTGGTTGGTGCCGGGCCGGGTGACGTAGAACTGCTCACCTTAAAAGCATGGCGGCTGATCAACAGCGCCGATGTGGTGGTGTATGACCGGTTGGTGAGCGAGGCGATCATGGCGGAAGTGCCGCCGGAGACGCTGGCGATTGATGTCGGCAAAAAGCCCGGCAGCCACGGCTTGAAGCAGGCACAAATTAATCAGCTGCTGGTGGATTTAGCCCGCAGCGGGCGGCAAGTGGTGCGGCTCAA
>NZ_DAMBSA010000355.1:0-4991 GCF_032054795.1 Pantoea sp. CTOTU49201 | reverse complement strand
AACAGCAGATCTTCGAAGTTATAAATCTCTTCGTTAAAACTGAGCTGATGCTGACGAATCACATCGCCACGAAAAACCTTGTCGCAGATGCCGTGACGCGGATTGAAATAGAGCAGATCGTTGATTGCCGCCGAGGCAGTCAACTGGCGCACTTCTGTCGTGTTCGCCGGAAAATCGAGCGGCTCGCCTTGCGGTGTGAAGTGCTGCGATTCGCCGCCCACCATCGCGATGTTGTTTTGCATCAGCCGTACATAGGTGGCAAACGCGCTGGCTGGCAGAAAATCATCGGCGTCTAAAAAGCACAGCAGTTTGCCGCGTGAGGCACGAATACCCTGATTGCGCGCCGACGAGACGCCGCCATTGGCTTGGTCGATGATATGAAAATGCGGGTAATGGGCGTAATTCTGTAATATCGCGAGCGAGTTATCGCTGGAGCCGTCGTTAATAAATATCACTTCAAAACGGTTCTCTTCCTGCTGAAGCAGGCTATCAATGCATCGTTCCAGATACGCCGCGGCGTTATACACCGGCACGATGACGCTGATTAAAACGTCGTTAACGGGATTTTGCATATAACCTCTGGACTCTGTCGGAGTAAAAGTTGCGGGCGAAAAAAGTAATCTATGAACATTGCAGTGATTAACACTGCGCGTTGCTTGCGCCCGGCTTAACATTTGTTACTGGTTTATTTCAGAGTTTCCTCAGGTCAAATAAAAATGGCCTTTAATTCTCTGTAAAAAGATCACTAAATAAGATAATCGCCAAATAAACCGTGCAGTTTCATTCTGCTTTCGTCAGCTAAACCAGGCAGGCTACCGCCCCAGGCTTGCAGCTACCTGTATACTGACCACAGTGAAACTCCTATTTTTGGCGTAAAGAGGCTGCGCTGCGCTCATAAGAGTTCAGTTAATTTTCAGCCAGTTACGTTTTTTCTTTTGGTAATTTGGCTTAACGCCAATACCACGTCATTAATGATGTACTTAAATTAAATTTTTATCTGTCTGGTAATGAGCGTTAAAAAACGTTGGCGTCTTTATCGTGCTCATCACCAAAAACAAGAAATGCCGACCGGGGCTGAGAAGGTGCATCCAAAGACGGGCCTTCTCAACGAACGTCACGACATTAACGATATTTGCTGTATGCCCTGCACTTTAATAACGCTGGCGCGTCATTCGCGCGCCGATAAGTGCAAGTGGCGTTAATTCAGTGTGGCTATCGCAGCCGCACTGCAAGAGGCTTGATGCCCAAAATTTGCGATCTAATTCAAAACTTTTCCCGGCATTCTCACCACTCGGGGTTATAAGGTCAATGGCTGCCGGGTTAAAACGGAATTTACTCAGAGAAAGGATGGATTAAATAACGTCGCATAGATTAGCCGTGGTGAATTGGTTTTTTATTGATTGATTAGCGCCGCAGCGGGCGATGTCCAGGAATAAGATGGGATTATTTCTGACTTCGTGCCAACAGAAACCAGCGCCTAAGCCGCGCCGGGATTGAAGCCAGCTCACAACTCTGGTGATAGCCTTTCACGGCGCGCATTTTCGCGTGCTAGTCTCCAGCCATGCCTCTCTCCAGTTTCTCTTTACTGCAGGTTGTATGAAACGCAGATTATCTTTCCAGGTAAAACTCTTCCTGTCGCTGGTGCTGTTTTCCTGCCTGCTACTCGCCTTGCTGGGCACCATTCTGTTTCATTTTATCGATCGTCAACTGCATCACGATTTGGGGCAGCGCGCGCGGGTGCAGGCCAGTGAGATTGCGCTGATGCCTGGCCTGGCGGAGAAAGTGGCGAGCCGTGATATCGCTGGCATCGCTGCGTTGATCCAGCCGCTGCGCAACCAAAGCGATGCCAGCTACATCGTGATCGGCGACACGCAAGAACAGCATCTCTATCACTCGGAATCACCGGAGCGCCTCAATTTACCAATGATTGGCGGCGACAATGCGGAGGTGCTGCAGGGCAAAACCATCATCTCAGTGCGCAAAGGCGGCATCGGCGTGTCGCTTCGCAGCAAGGCACCGATCTTTAACACGCAGCATCAGGTGATTGGCATTGTCTCGGTGGGTTATCTCACCTCCTATATTGCCAATATCAACGTCAGCCTGCTGTGGCAGGCCAGCTTGTATGGTGTGGCGCTGTTGCTGCTGCTGTTTATCTTTTCGTGGGTGTTTAGCCGCAACCTGAAGAAACAGATGTTCTGGCTGGAGCCGAAGGATATCGCTCTGCTGGTGCTGCAACAAAAAGCGCTGCTGGAAGCGATGTATGAAGGGGTGTTTGCGGTGAACGCGGAGCGGCAGCTGATTCTTATCAACCGCGCTGCACGCGAGTTGCTGGATATCCAGCAGAGTGAGAGTGAACTGCTGGGGAAACCGCTGGATGAGGTTTTGCAGATCCATCCGGCGTTTTTAAGCCAGCATGAGGTGAAAACCCACGACCACATCACCGTGCTCAATCAGCGTCAGGTGATTGTTAACCGGGTGGCGATTGAGCTGGAACCCGGCGAGCCAGGCGGCTGGGTGTGCAGCTTCCGCGATAAAAACGACATCAACACATTGAGCAGCCAGCTCAGCCAGGTGAAACGCTACGCGGATAATCTGCGCATCATGCGTCATGAACAGCTGAACTGGACCGCCACGCTGGTCGGCCTGCTGCAGATGCAGCGCTACGACGATGCGATGCGCTACATTCACGCGCAATCTGCGGGCGCGCAACAGGTGCTGGATTTTGTCTCGGCGCGCTTCACCTCGCCCGCGCTTTGTGGGTTGCTGCTGGGGAAATATGTCAGCGCGCGGGAAAAAGGCGTTGAGTTAAAATTCGATCCCGCCTGTCAGCTAAATCGCATTCCAGCCGCGCTAAGTGAAACGGCGTTGATGTCGGTGATCGGCAATCTACTGGATAACGCGGTGGATGCCACGCTCAACGCCAGAACGCCGGCAACACCGGTTGAGTTATATATTTCCGGTCGTAATCAGGAGTTGTTAATCGAAGTGGCCGATCAAGGTTGCGGCATCGATGACAGCATCAAACCGCACTTATTTGAGCAAGGCGTCACCAGTAAGCCTTCCAGCAGCAACGATATGCTTGGTGCAGAACACGGCATCGGTCTCTATCTGGCGGCGGGTTATGTGCAGCAGGCAGGCGGCAGCATTGAGATCAGCGACAACTCACCGCAGGGCACCATTTTCTCGGTGTTTATCCCGTTTCATTCCGCCGCGTTAACAGGACTTTCTCATGAATAATGCTAAGCCGCTTGATGTGGTGATTGTGGAAGATGAGCCGCATCTGGCCGATCTGCATCGTGAATATATTGAGCAGAACTTTCATCTGCGCGTGGTCGGCATTGCCGCCACGCTGGCGCAGGCGCGCGAGTTGATTGCGTTACATCAGCCACGGCTGCTGCTGCTCGATAACTATTTGCCGGATGGCCAGGGCGTTACGCTGATTGACGATCCGCTGCTGAAACGCTTTGAGTGCTCAGTGATTTTCATCACCGCCGCCAGCGACATGCAAACCTGTAGCCACGCGATGCGCAGCGGCGCATTCGACTACCTGCTGAAACCGGTGTTTTTCCATCGCCTGCGCGCGTCGCTGGAACGCTTTATGCTGCAGGTACAGACCATGCGCCAGATGAAAAACGTTGATCAGCAGGCGCTGGATAAGCTGTTTAATCTGCCAACCAGTGATGCGCCGTCAGCGCCTTCTACCAAAGGGATTGAAACCATTACGCTGGATCGGGTGAAAAGCTTTTTTAGCGCTGCGCCGGAAAGTAGCTGGTCAGTTGAACAGGTAGTTGAGCGCGTTGGCATCAGTAAAACCACCGGTCGTCGCTACCTGGAATATTGCGTGGAGATCGGTTTTATTGGCGTCGAAATGCAGTACGGCAACATCGGCCATCCGCGACGGCTGTACCGCAAAATCCTGTGATCTTGCGCAGATTTCGCGCGCGGCCTGTCGTGGTTTTTATGGTGTTAATTGCCTAAACGACGCCAACAATCACACTTCGTGAAGATAACAATCCGTCACCTCTTGTGTGGAAAAGTCGATAGGCTATGTTGACCTTTAGTTCCTCAAATGTAACTAAAAGGTTAATTATAATGTCGAACACTTTCCCTCTGTCTCTGATTGCTGCAACTGTTTTTGTGTCTATGTCAGCGGTTGCTGCCCCGCCGCAAGGCTATCCAGCGGATTATCAAAGCGTGATTGATGCCGCCACCAAAGAAGGCAAAGTGGTGGTTTACTCCACCACTGATACCAAAGCTGCGGGGCCGCTGATCAAAGGTTTTGAAGAAACCTATCCCGGCATCAAAGTTGAATATAACGATATGAACAGCACCGAGCTGTACAACCGTTTTATCAGCGAACAAGCCTCGGGCGGCACCAGCGGCGACGTGGTGTGGAGCTCCTCGATGGATACCGGTCTGAAGCTGGCGACCGACTACGCGCAGGAGTACAAATCTCCCGAACTGGCTCAGCTGCCGAAGTGGGCGGTGTGGAACAACAAAGCCTACGGCACCACCTACGAACCGGTGGTGTTCATCTATAACAAGCGCCTGATCCCGGCCAGTGATGTGCCCGATTCACACACCGCGCTGGCCAAGCTGATCGCCAGCCAGACCGACAAATTCAAGAGCAAAGTTACCACTTACGATATTGAGAAATCGGGACTTGGTTTCATGCTTTCAGTGCAGGATTACAAAGCCGACCCTAACTACTTCAAAACCCTAGCCGACGTGGCGAAAGGTGGTTTAGCCGTGCAGTCTTCCACCGGCACCATGATGGAAAGGGTTTCATCCGGTGAAAACCTGATTGGCTTTAACATCCTCGGTTCTTACGCCGGAGCGCGCGCTAAAACCGATCCGTCGCTGGGCATCTCTTATCCGAAGGATTACACGCTGGTACTGTCACGCGTTTCATTCATCAGCCAGCAAGCGCAAAACAGCCATGCCGCCAAACTGTGGCTCCATTATGTGCTATCTGAGAAAGGACAAAGCAT
>NZ_DAMBSA010000354.1:0-5006 GCF_032054795.1 Pantoea sp. CTOTU49201 | reverse complement strand
CTGCTGATGAGTTATCCGCTGGCGTATGCGCTGGTGAGAACGCGCACCACCTGGATCAAATCAACCATTCTGATTATCGCCATTACGCCGCTATTCCTCGGCGAAGTGGTACGCACTTATTCGTGGATTATCGTGCTTGGCAATAGCGGCTTCCTCAATAGCCTGCTGCTGGCAATGGGTCTGATTAACAAGCCGATCCAGTTTATGTTCACCCAAACTGGCGTGGTGGTCGCGCTGGTGCATGTGACCATGCCAATCATGGTGATGATGCTGGCGACTGCGCTGTCGCACATCAATCCCGATTATGAAAAAGCCGCCACCAGCCTGGGCGCGGGACCGATTCGGACCTTGCTGACGGTGACGATTCCTCTTTCGATTCCCGGTATCGTTTCCAGCCTGACCACGGCGTTTGCCTGGACGTTCAGCGCTTTCGCAACACCACAGCTGATTGGCGGTGGACGCGTCAGCACCGTGGCAACCATGGTGTATCAGCTGGGCTTCTCTTCGATGAATTTTCCGTTTGCCGCCGCGCTCAGCATTGCCGGTTTGATTCTGACCATTCTGCTGCTGATGGCGCTGAAACGTATGAGCCGCTTTATTCATGCGATGGGAGAGTACTGATATGACCCGATCCCTTAACGATAAATTGATCACACTGGCGGGACGCGCGCTGGTTATCGCGATTTTGTTATTCGTATTGCTGCCTACCATTGTGGTGTTCATCTCTTCATTCAGCAGCACCTCAGTGTTGTTCTTCCCGCCTAAAGGCTGGTCGCTGCGCTGGTTTGAACGTGCGGTAAATTACGATGATTTCCGCCACGGCTTCTATTCCGGATTGATTGTGACGGCGTGGGCGTCAACGCTGGCGGTGATTATCGGCGCCACGCTGGCGATCGCCATTGAGCGTTACAGTTTCCCGTGTAAACAGGTGCTGGAAGGTGTGCTGCTATCGCCGCTGTTTATTCCACATTTCACCATAGGTCTCGGCTTACTGATGCTGGTCTCTCAACTGGGCATTGGACGCGGTTATCCGCTGGTGATCTTCTGCCACATCGTGCTGGTGCTGCCGTTTGTGCTGCGCAGCGTGTATGTGTCGCTGAAAAACCTCGAACAGCGTATTGAACTGGCTGCCGCAAGCCTCGGTGCTTCGCCGCTGCGCGTGGTGTGGACCATTACCGTACCGCTGATTTTGCCGGGCCTGTTTGGTGGTTGGTTATTTGCTGCCATTCTGTCCTTCAACGAATTTACCGCTTCGCTGTTTATTACCACGCAAGCGACGCAAACCTTGCCGGTGGCGATGTACAACTATGTGCGTGAGTTTGCCGACCCAACGCTGGCTGCACTGTCGGTTATTTATATTGCGGTAACGGCGACGATGTTAATTATCGCCAATAAGTTTTTAGGCTTAGGGAAAATATTGAACGTCGAAGCAGGGCATTAATGTATTAACACGAGTGCTGTGCTTATTTAATGATACAGCATTTATTAACCTGAATATCAGTCATACGGCACCTGATTACTCTTTTCCATGAAAAGATCGGGGTCGATCATCTTTAGGGATCTCACATGTCAGTAGAAAAAATTAATACCGTGGTGGTCGGAGCGGGTCAGGCAGGTATTGCGATGAGTGAACATCTGTCATTAATGGGCGTGCCACATGTGGTATTCGAGCGTAGCCGTATTGCTGAACGTTGGCGTTCAGAGCGTTGGGATTCATTGGTTGCCAATGGCCCAGCCTGGCACGATCGTTTTCCTTCAATGAAATTCGATAATATTTCCCAGGAAGCCTTTCCTCCGAAAGAGCGCATGGCGCAATATTTCGAAGACTACGTAAAAATGCTCGATGCGCCGGTGCGTACTGGCGTGGAAGTGTATTCGGTTGAGCGCCTGCCGGAACGCAGCGGTTTTAAAGTGCTGACCTCGGCCGGTGAATTTGAAGCTGACAATGTGGTGGCGGCAACCGGTCCCTTCCAGAAACCCGCTTTTCCGCAGATCGTGCCGGAAAGCGCTGCACTGCATCAAATTCACTCATCGGCGTATAAAAATCCGCAGCAGCTGCCGCAGGGCGGCGTACTGGTGGTGGGCGCAGGCGCTTCCGGTTCACAAATTGCGGAAGAGCTGCGTAAATCTGGCCGTGAAGTGACACTCTCCATCGGTGAACATTACCGTCCGCCACGTTCGTATCGCGACCGCGATTATTGCTGGTGGTTGGGCGCGCTGGGCTTGTGGGATGAAGTCAAAATCAAGCCGAAGAAACAGCACGTTGCTTTTGCCGTGAGTGGTTATGAAGGTGGCAAAACGGTCGACTTTCGCCGATTAGCGCACATGGGCATTACGCTGGTTGGTATCACTAAAACCTGGGATAACGGCGTGCTGAGCTTTGCCGATGGTTTAGTGGAGAATATCGCCGAGGGCGATAAAGCCTATTTCGACGTGCTGCGTGATGCTGACGCCTATATTGAACGCAATGGCCTGGATTTACCGCCCGAACCGCAAGCATGGGAATTACTGCCAGATCCAGAATGTTTAATTAATCCATTATCAGAATTGGATCTGCAGGCTGCAGGCATTACCAGCATTATCTGGGCCACCGGTTTTAAATTTGATTTCAGCTGGCTGAAAGTGGATGCCTTTGACGCTAATGGTGTACCGTTCCACAAGCGCGGTATTTCAGCCGAACGTGGTATTTACTTCCTTGGCTTACCTAATCTGGTAAATCGTGCATCATCGTTTATTTACGGCGTATGGCACGATGCCAAATATATTGCCGATCATGTGGCATTACAAAACGCCTACACCGATTATAAAAAGTCGTGAAAATATCCGTAGGGTCGCCATTAATGGCGACCTCTTCCAAATATTATTGGAATACCCCCAATGGTCATCACCTGCATCGAAGAATTACGCCATTTAGCCCGTAAACGCGTACCAAAAATGTTTTATGACTATGTCGATGCAGGTTCATGGACGGAAAGCAGCTATCGCGCCAATGAAGCCGATCTTCGGCGCATCGAATTGCGCCAGCGCGTCGCAGTGGATATTTCACAGCGCAGCACTTCCAGCAGCATGATTGGGCAACCCGTGGCGATGCCAATGGCGATTGCGCCCACCGGCTTAACCGGCATGATTCATCCCAACGGCGAAATCCTTGCCGCCCGCGCGGCGAGAACCTTCGGCATCCCGTTTACGCTTTCCACTATGAGCATTTGCTCATTGGAAGCGGTGGCGCAGGCAACAGATCATCATCCATTTTGGTTTCAGCTGTATGTGATGCGCGATCGGCAATTCGTCGCCAACCTGATTGAACGCGCCAAAGCCGCCAACTGCAGCGCTTTGGTGGTAACCATGGATTTGCAGGTGTTTGGTCAACGCCATAAAGACATCAAAAATGGCTTATCGACGCCGCCCAAAATGACGCTGCGTAATCTGCTCAATATCGCCAGTAAACCGCGCTGGTGCAAAGGGATGCTTGCTACAACGCATCGCAACTTTGGCAACATCATCGGACACGCCAGCGGCGTAGACAGCATTGATGCAATGATGGCGTGGACACAGCAGCAGTTTGATCCCTGTCTTTCCTGGCGTGATGTTGAGTGGATTAAGCAGCGCTGGGGCGGCAAGTTGATCGTCAAAGGCATTATGCATGTTGAGGATGCGCGTCTGGCGATAGCCGCTGGCGCTGATGCGATTATCGTATCGAATCACGGAGGCCGTCAGCTGGATGGCGTTTCATCATCCATATCGATGTTGCCGGAGATTGTGGCAGCCGTGAACAAGGAGGTTGAAGTCCATTTCGATGGCGGTATTCGTTCCGGGCAGGACGTTTTAAAAGCTATCGCGTTAGGTGCAAAAGGGACCTATATCGGCCGCAGTATGTTGTATGGTTTGGGCGCGTTAGGCGAACAGGGCGTAACAACCGCGCTGAATATCATCCGTAATGAGTTTGATCTTTCTATGGCGTTTTGTGGCAAAACGGATGTGGGGTCGATTGGCGCAGATATTCTTCGTTTGTAAATCGGTCGCCATAAATGGCGACCCTACAAAAGACAATAAAAAAGCCGGACATTGTCCGGCTTATTCACTTCTGGCGTTAATTACAGCGCCATATCCTGTTTGCCTGATTCCGCACGCGGCTTAGCCTGCGTCGGTGCAACCGCTTGATCACCCATGTTGATAACCGGCGGCTTGGTCAACAGCAGCGTCGCTGCGGTGTTGTCCCAAACTTGCTGGGTCAGCGCGGTGTTGCCATTCAGCTTCTGGCCGAAGCTTGGCACGATAGCGCGGATCTTCTGCTGCCACTCTGGCGAAGCGAACTGCTCTGGGAACAGCTTCTTCATCACGTCGAGTGTGATTGGTGCGGCAGTAGATGCGCCCGGAGATGCGCCCAGCAGGGCAGCCAGGGTTTTCTGCTGATCGGTCACGATTTCGGTACCCAGTTTCAGCAAGCCACCTTTTTCGGCATCTTTCTTGATGATCTGTACGCGTTGACCCGCCTGAATCAGTTTCCAGTCCTCTTTACGCGCGTTCGGATAGTACTCTTTCAGCGCAGCAAAGCGGTCGTCGTCATTCAGCATCACCTGACCAATCAGGTATTTCACCAAATCGAAGTTGTCGATGCCCACATGCGTCATCGGCATGATGTTGCTGGTGGTGGTCGCGCTCAGCAGATCGAACAGCGAACCATTTTTCAGGTACTTGGTAGAGAAGGTGGCGAACGGCCCAAACAACACCACTTTCTTGCCGTCAAGGGTACGTGAATCGATGTGTGGAACCGACATCGGTGGCGCACCCACAGAAGCCTGACCGTACACTTTTTCCAGGTGACGGTTAGCGATCTCTGGGTTCTCGGTCATCAGGAACGAACCACCAACCGGGAAGCCGCCGTAGTTGTCTGCTTCCGGAATACCGGTTTTCTGCAGCAGCTTAATCGCGCCGCCACCAGCACCGATAAACACGTATTTCGCATCAACCGAACGCTTATCGCCGCTCTTCACATCTTTGATGGT
>NZ_DAMBSA010000353.1:0-5024 GCF_032054795.1 Pantoea sp. CTOTU49201 | reverse complement strand
TGATAATTCTCGCGAATCAGCTCTTCGTTGCTCAGATTTTCATGGGCGGCAAAGCCCCAAATCACCTTACGCACGCGCTCGTGCAGGTACTCGGCAAAGGCTTCGGCCAGACGATCCGACACCGCTTTCACCATGATTTTGTTGTAATCATCGTGCTGCTTGTCATACGCCTCGGCCAGCGCATCCTCTTCTATCCCGGCGGTAACCGCAAACGCGCCGAGATAATCGGCTTTACCGCTGGATTTCGGTGCCACAAAATCGGCTAAACAGTAGTTGGCGAAGTCGGTTTTTTCGGTCTGCTGACGCAAGTGATGACTGACGCACAGCACCTGATTGCGGTTCTCATTGCTGTAGATTTCAATGTCGTCACCGACACGGTTAGCCGGGAAAATCCCCATTACGCCGCGTGGATTGAGCGTGCCGGTCTCACTCAGCATATCGAGCATGGCGTTGGCGTCGGCAAACAGGCGCTTAGCCTCTTCACCCACCACTTCATCCTCCAGAATGCGCGGATATTTTCCGGCCAGCGACCAGGTCATAAAGAACGGCGTCCAGTCGATGTAATTGCGCAGCGTTTCAATGCTGGCTTCGACCGGGCTCACGCCAAGTCGATGCGCCACCGGCGGCGTGTAGCTTTCCCAATCGATGGCGTAATCATTATCGCGCGCAGTTTGCAGGCTCACCGGCGGGGTGCGCGGCTTTTTACGCGCATGCTGAATGCGCACCGTGTCGTACTCTTTGCGCGTGCGCGCTACGAAATCCTCTTTCAGCGTCTCGGAGAGCAGCGATGACACCACGCCGACGGTGCGCGAGGCGTTCTGTACGTAGACAGTTGGGCCGCTGTAGTTCTGTTCGATCTTCACGGCGGTATGTGCTTTCGAGGTGGTCGCGCCGCCAATCAGCAGCGGAATGGTGAAGCCCTGACGCTCCATCTCTTTCGCTACGTTGACCATTTCATCCAGCGACGGCGTGATCAGGCCGGAAAGCCCGATAATATCGGCGTTCTCGGCGATCGCGGTTTTGAGGATTTTGTCGCTTGGCACCATGACGCCAAGGTCGATAATTTCGTAGTTGTTACATTGCAGCACCACACCGACGATGTTTTTGCCGATGTCATGCACGTCGCCTTTTACCGTCGCCAGTACGATCTTGCCGTTGCTGCGTCCGGCTTCTTTACTCGCCTCGATATAGGGTTCGAGATACGCCACCGCTTGCTTCATCACGCGCGCCGATTTCACTACCTGCGGCAGGAACATTTTGCCCTCACCGAACAGATCGCCGACCACGTTCATGCCGGACATCAGCGGCCCTTCGATTACCTGAATCGGACGTTCATAGCCCTGACGCGCCTCTTCGGTATCCAGCTCAATGAATTCGGTGATGCCTTTGACCAGTGAATATTCCAGACGCTTAACCACGTCCCAGCTGCGCCATTCGGCCTGCTGTTTCTCCTGCTCGCCATCGCTTTTGCTGCCGCGATACTTCTCGGCCAGCTCCAGCAGGCGCTCGGTGCCGTCGTCACGGCGGTTCAGCACCACGTCTTCCACCGCGTCGCGCAGTTCGGCAGGCAGATCGTCGTAAATCGCCAGCTGACCAGCGTTGACGATGCCCATGTCCATGCCGTTGCGGATAGCGTAATAGAGGAACACCGCGTGAATCGCTTCGCGCACCGGTTCGTTACCACGGAACGAGAACGACACGTTGGAGACGCCGCCGGAGATCATCGCATGCGGCAGTTCGCGCTTGATGTCTTCACAAGCGCCAATGAAATCCATCGCGTAGTTATTGTGTTCTTCGATGCCGGTCGCCACGGCAAAAATATTCGGATCGAAAATGATGTCTTCGGGCGGGAAACCGACCTCTTCGGTCAGGATCTTGTAGGCGCGACGACAGATCTCGATTTTGCGTGCGCGCGTATCCGCCTGGCCCACTTCATCAAACGCCATCACCACCATCGCGGCGCCATAACGACGTACTTTGCGCGCGTGCTCGATGAACGGTTCAACGCCCTCTTTCATCGAGATGGAGTTCACAATGCCTTTGCCCTGAATGCACTGCAGGCCTTTCTCGATCACTTCCCATTTCGAGGAGTCGATCATGATCGGCACGCGTGCGATATCGGGTTCGCCAGCGATCAGATTGAGGAAGCGCACCATCGCTGCTTCCGCATCCAGCATCCCTTCATCCATGTTGATATCGATGATTTGCGCACCGCTCTCAACCTGCTGGCGCGCCACATCCAGCGCTTCGTTGTATTTCTCTTCTTTAATCAGGCGTTTGAACTTGGCCGAGCCGGTAACGTTGGTGCGTTCGCCGACGTTGACGAACAGCGAATCAGCCTGAATATTCAGCGGTTCAAGACCGGCCAGGCGACAGGCAACCGGAATCTCTGGCAACTGGCGCGGCGCAACGCCGTCTACCGCTGCCGCCATCGCCGCGATGTGTTCTGGCGTGGTGCCGCAGCAGCCGCCGATAATATTGAGGAAACCGGCGCGCGCCCATTCGCCAATTTGCTCGGCCATAATCGCCGCATCGAGATCGTATTCACCAAAGGCGTTGGGCAAGCCGGCGTTCGGGTGCGCGGTGACGTAGCCTTCAGCAATACGCGACAGCTCCGCCACATACTGGCGCAGTTCATCCGGGCCCAGCGCACAGTTGAGGCCGAAAGACAGCGGTTCGGCGTGACGCAGCGAGTTATAGAAGCCTTCAGTGGTTTGGCCGGAGAGCGTGCGACCGGAAGCATCGGTGATGGTGCCGGAGATCATCAGCGGCAGCTTGACGCCCATCGCTTCCATCTCGGCCTGCACCGCGTAGATCGCCGCTTTGGCGTTCAGGGTATCGAACACCGTTTCGATCATGATGAGGTCGGAACCACCAGCAATCAGCGCATGTGTGGATTCACGGTAAGCTTCCACCAGCTGATTGAAGGTTACGTTTCGATAAGCGGGATCGTTAACGTCCGGCGAGATCGAACAGGTGCGGTTGGTGGGGCCCAATACGCCCGCCACGTAGCGCGGACGATGCGGCGTTTTCGCCGTCCATTCATCGGCGCTGGCGCGCGCCAGTTTAGCGGCTTCGAAGTTGATCTCCGCCGACAGCGCTTCCATCGCGTAATCGGCCATCGCAATGGTGGTGGAGTTGAAAGTGTTGGTTTCCAGAATATCCGCGCCGGCGGCGAGATAGGCATCGTGGATTTCGCGGATGACGTCCGGTTTGGTCAGCACCAACAGATCGTTGTTGCCCTTCAAATCAGATGGCCAGTCGGCAAAGCGGCTGCCACGGAAATCCTGCTCACTCAGTTTATAACTCTGGATCATGGTGCCCATGCCACCGTCCAGAATCATAATGCGTTGTGCCAGCTGCTGCTGCAGCATTTCTGTTTTGTTGCTCACTCTCGCCCCGTCCACGTCATTGCGTTGGCTAATATGCCAGCCAGACATACTGGCACAACTTGCAGGTGATCAAAAGTCAGCTCAGATGAGACATTTTCAGCTTTTACCCATTACAGGTCTGACCAGAAAGTCAGCGTTTGCATTAATGCAGTTAAAAACGAAAATGGTTTCCAGCATTGATGCGAATTGGAGACGTTATGGCAACCCCTGCGCCCGTTAAACGCGGCAAGAAACCCCGTGCTACAACGACACCCACCAGCGCGCCTGTCGGCGGGCAAGTACAATCTCTGACGCGCGGCCTGCGCCTGCTGGAGCTGATTGCCGAATCCCACGGCAGCGTGGCGCTGACCGAACTGGCGCAACAGGCCGGTTTACCCAACTCCACCACTCATCGCCTGCTCTCCACCATGCAGCAGCAAGGTTTTGTGCATCAGGTGGGCGATTTAGGTTTGTGGACCATTGGTTCACACGCCTTTGTGGTGGGCAGCAGCTTCCTGCAAAGCCGTAATCTGCTGGCGATTGTGCATCCGCTGCTGCGCAAGCTGATGGAAGATGCCGGCGAGACGGTGAATCTGGCGGTGCTGGATCTCAGTGATTATCAGGCGGTGATTATCGATCAGGTGCAGTGTACGCAACTGATGCGTATGTCCGCGCCGATTGGCGGCAAGCTGCCGATGCATGCGTCCGGCGCGGGTAAAGCGTTTCTGGCGCATCTCAGCGATGAGCAAGTCACCGCGCTGCTGCATCAAAAAGGATTGCATCACTACACGCCGAAAACGCTGATGTCGCCACATAGCCTGAAGGAGAATCTGGCGCTGATTCGTAAGATGGGCTTTTCGCACGATGATGAAGAGCACGCGCTGGGTTTGCGTTGCGTTGCGGCGCCGATTTATGACGAACATGGCGAACCCTTCGCCGCCATCTCGATCTCCGGCCCGATTGCGCGCATGACCGACGACCGCATCACCGAGCTCGGCGCGCTGGTGATCCGCGCCGCCAAGCAGGTGACACAAACCTACTCTGGCCGCTAAGCGGCCACCGAAGCATAGCGCGCGCTGAAACGCTGGCTGGCGCGCCACGCAATCACCTCTTCAATATGCCCTTCACGGATGCGCGTTTGCAGCGCGCGCCACCAGTTGGGATCAAACAGCTGCGGATGCAGCGCCTGCAGCAGTTTGCCGGTCGATGGTTCGCTGCAAAGCGCATAGCGGAAAGTTTCCGGAAACACATCATCCGGCCCGACGCTGTACCACGGCTCGGCCTGCAGCTCATCCTCCTCATAACGCGCCTGTGGTACATCGCGGAACACCAGCTCGGTCATCGGGCGGATTTCGTCGTAATCGTAAAACACCACGCGGCCGTGACGCGTCATGCCAAAGTTTTTGTACAGCATGTCGCCGGGGAAAATGTTCGCCGCCGCCAGCTGACGAATCGCATCACCGTATTCGCCAATCGCATGCTGGCGCTGTTCCGGCGAGGCCTGAGCCAGCCACAGATTAAGCGGCTCCATGCGGCGTTCCAGCCACAAATGACGGATGATCACCACGTCGTCGCGCACCTCGAGTTTTTCCGGGATGTCGCGCTCAAACTCCGCCATCAGTTCAGCCGGAATACGCGCGCGCGGTAACGCAA
>NZ_DAMBSA010000352.1:0-5027 GCF_032054795.1 Pantoea sp. CTOTU49201 | reverse complement strand
ATTGAAGAGGTACGCGCGCGCGGCGGTTTGCTGTACGTGTTTGCCGATCAGGATGCCGGTTTCAGCGACAGCGATGGCATGAAAATCATCTCTCTGCCGCATGTAGAAGAGGTGATTGCACCGATCTTCTACACCGTGCCGTTACAGCTGCTCTCGTATCACGTGGCGCTAATTAAAGGCACCGACGTTGACCAGCCGCGTAACCTGGCGAAATCGGTTACCGTTGAATAAACTGCTATAAGAGTGGGCCTGCAATGGGCCCGCTTCATTTCTGCGCGCTGTCATATAACTGTCATATTTCGTACATTTCACTGTCATCAAACTGTCCTATTTTCCCTCCAGCAGCAATCACGACTCCTACTAAAATGGCATTGAGCCTGATTTTTTTAAATCCCCTGGAGGGAACATGACACTGATGCGTAGCACCGTAGCCCGAATCCTCGCCGCCACCTTCGCAGTAAGCGCGGTCTCTGCTTTTGCAGCAACCGATCTGACGGGCGCAGGCGGGACATTCCCGGCGCCGGTTTATGCCAAGTGGGCAGCCGAGTACCAGCAAGCCACCGGTAGCAAAATCAACTATCAGGGTATTGGTTCTTCAGGCGGCGTGAAGCAAATCATCGCTAAAACCGTCGATTTCGGTGCGTCTGATGCGCCAATGAAAGAAGAAGATCTGCAGAAAAACGGCCTGTTCCAGTTCCCTACCGTGATCGGTGGCGTGGTGCTGGCGGTTAACATCCCAGGTGTGAAATCAGGTGAACTGATTCTCGACGGTAAAACCGTGGGCGACATCTACCTCGGTACCATCAAAAAGTGGAACGACCCGGCGATCACTAAACTGAACCCAGGCGTGAAACTGCCAGATTCCAACATCAACGTGGTTCGCCGCGCTGACGGTTCCGGTACTTCATTCGTCTTCACCAGCTACCTGGCGAAAGTGAACGAAGAGTGGAACAGCAAGATCGGTAAAGGTAATACCGTTAACTGGCCGACCGGTCTGGGCGGTAAAGGTAACGACGGCGTGGCCGCATTCGTACAGCGTCTGCCGGGTTCAATTGGCTATGTGGAATACGCTTACGCCAAGCAGAACAACCTGACCTACACCAAACTGGTTGATGCCGATGGTAAAGCGGTAGCACCAAGCGAAGAGAGCTTTGCTAACGCCGCGAAAGGCGCAGACTGGAGCAAAACCTTTGCTCAGGATCTGACCTTCCAGAAAGGCAACGCAGCATGGCCGATCACCTCAACCACCTTCATCCTGATTTATAAAGATCAGGCGAATGCGGAGAAAGGTAGCGAAGTGCTGAAGTTCTTCGACTGGGCTTACAAAGGTGGCAGCAAAACCGCAACCGACCTGGATTATGCCGCGCTGCCAGAAAGCGTAGCTAACCAGATTCGTGCAGCGTGGAAAGCGAACATCAAAGATAGCTCCGGTAAAGCGCTGTACCAGTAACAGATTTACCTGGCCAGCCGAGACGGTTGGCCAACCCCAATGGGCGGCCTGCATGCCGCCCTGACATCCCCCTGAGAACAGAGAATTCTATGGCTGCCACTAAGCCGACGTTCAAAGCCCCCGGTAAACAAGGCGACATGATTTTCGGCGCGCTGGTGAAGCTATCCGCGCTTATCGTGTTGTTGTTGATGGGCGGCATTATCGTCTCCCTGATTTTCTCCTCCTGGCCAAGCATCCAAAAATTTGGTTTCTCTTTCCTGTGGAATAAAACCTGGGATGCGCCAAACGAACAATTTGGTGCGCTGGTACCGATTTACGGCACCCTCGTCACCTCGATTATTGCCTTGATCATTGCCGTGCCGGTGAGCTTCGGCATCGCGCTGTTCCTGACGGAACTGGCGCCAGGCTGGCTGCGTCGCCCGCTGGGCACCGCCATTGAGCTGCTGGCGGCGATCCCCAGCATCGTTTACGGCATGTGGGGCCTGTTTGTTTTCGCCCCGCTGTTCGCCGAATATTTCCAGACGCCGGTGGGCAACGTGATGTCGAATATCCCGATTGTCGGCACGCTGTTCTCTGGCCCGGCATTTGGTATCGGTATTCTGGCGGCGGGCGTGATTCTCGCCATCATGATCATCCCGTACATCGCCTCGGTGATGCGCGACGTGTTTGAACAAACGCCGGTGATGATGAAAGAGTCGGCTTACGGCATCGGCTGCACCACGTGGGAAGTGATCTGGCGCATCGTGCTGCCGTTCACCAAAAACGGCGTGATTGGCGGTGTGATGCTCGGTTTGGGCCGCGCGTTGGGTGAAACCATGGCGGTGACCTTTATCATCGGTAACACCTACCAGCTCGACAGCGCTTCGCTGTTTATGCCGGGCAACAGTATTACTTCCGCGCTGGCCAACGAATTCGCCGAAGCGGAATCCGGTGTCCATGTGGCAGCACTGATGGAACTGGGTCTGATCCTGTTCGTGATTACCTTTATCGTGCTGGCGATCTCCAAACTGATGATCCTGCGTCTGGCGAAGAGTGAAGGAGCCCGTTCATGACCGCTATTGAAGTTCAGGCTCGCGCTGAGCTGGAAGCCTCGCGCCGCAAAATGCAGGCGTGGCGCAGTACCAAAAACAAAATTGCCCTGACGCTGTCGCTGATGACCATGGCATTCGGTCTGTTCTGGCTGGTGTGGATTCTGTTCACCACCATTACGCGCGGCGTTGATGGTTTGAGCTGGTCGCTGTTTACCGAATCGACGCCGCCGCCGAATACAGCGGGCGGTGGTTTGGCGAACGCCTTAGTCGGCAGTGGTTTACTGATTTTCTGGTCGACGATCGTCGGAACGCCGCTTGGCATCATGGCCGGGATTTATCTGGCGGAATATGGCCGTAAACACTGGCTGGCGGAAGTGATTCGCTTCATTAACGATATTCTGCTGTCAGCACCGTCGATTGTGGTAGGCCTGTTCGTCTACACCATCGTGGTATCGCAGATGCAGCACTTCTCCGGTTGGGCCGGCGTAGTAGCGCTGGCGCTGCTGCAAATCCCGATTGTGATTCGCACCTCCGAAAACATGCTGCGTCTGGTACCCGACAGCATGCGTGAAGCGGCTTATGCGCTGGGTACGCCGAAGTGGAAGATGATTTCGGCAATCACCCTGAAAGCCTCGGTTTCCGGCATCATCACCGGTGTGCTGTTGGCCGTAGCGCGTATCGCCGGTGAAACCGCACCGCTGCTGTTTACTGCGCTGTCTAACCAGTTCTGGAGCACCGACATGATGCAGCCGATCGCTAACCTGCCGGTCACCATCTTTAAATTCGCCATGAGCCCGTTTGCCGAGTGGCAAAGCCTGGCGTGGGCAGGTGTGCTGATTATTACCGTGTGCGTGCTGCTGCTGAACATTGTGGCGCGTGTGGTTTTCGCCAAGGGCAAACACTAATTTCCCGGCGCGGCTTCGGCGGCGCTGCTTATGAGAGACGAGAATGAGTAACGTGACTTCATCAGCCGGTAAAATTCAGGTCCGTAATCTGAACTTCTATTACGGTAAGTTTCACGCGCTGAAAAACATCAACCTGGATATCACCAAAAACCAGGTGACCGCGTTTATCGGCCCATCAGGCTGCGGTAAATCCACTTTGCTGCGCACCTTCAACAAAATGTACTCGCTCTATCCGGAGCAGCGTGCAGAGGGTGACATCCTGCTGGATGGCGATAACATTCTGGCTTCCAATCAGGATATCGCCCTGCTGCGCGCGCGCGTCGGCATGGTGTTCCAGAAGCCGACGCCGTTCCCGATGTCGATTTATGACAACATCGCCTTCGGCGTGCGTCTGTTTGAAAAGCTGTCGCGTGCCGATATGGATGAGCGCGTGCAGTGGGCGCTGACCAAAGCCGCACTGTGGAATGAAACCAAAGACAAGCTGCATCAGAGCGGTTACAGTCTCTCCGGCGGCCAGCAGCAGCGTCTGTGCATCGCACGCGGCATCGCCATTCGCCCGGAAGTGCTGTTGCTGGATGAGCCTTGCTCAGCGCTGGATCCGATCTCAACCGGTCGTATCGAAGAACTGATCACCGAACTGAAGCAGGATTACACTGTGGTGATCGTGACCCACAACATGCAGCAGGCCGCGCGTTGTTCTGACCACACCGCTTTCATGTATCTGGGCGAGCTGATTGAGTTCAGCGATACCGATACCTTGTTCACTAAGCCCGCACAGAAGCAGACCGAAGATTACATCACCGGTCGTTACGGCTGATTCAGGAGACGCACATGGATAATTTAAATCTGAACAAACACATCTCCGGTCAGTTCAACGCGGAGCTGGAGCACATTCGCACGCAAGTGATGATCATGGGCGGCATGGTTGAGAAGCAGCTGATGGACGCTATCACCGCGATGCACAACCAGGATGGCGAGCTGGCGCGTCACGTGATCGACGGCGACCAGAAGGTCAACATGATGGAAGTGGAGATTGATGAAGCCTGCGTGCGCATCATCGCCAAACGCCAGCCCACCGCCAGCGATTTACGTCTGGTAATGGCAATCATCAAGACCATTTCTGAGCTGGAACGCATTGGCGACGTGGCGGAAAAAATCAGCCGCACCGCGCTGGAGAAGTTCAGCCAGCAGCACCTGCCGCTGCTGGTGAGCCTTGAAGCGCTGGGTCATCACACCGTGCAGATGCTGCATGACGTGCTGGATGCGTTTGCGCGCATGGATCTCAACGAAGCCATCAAAATCTACCGTGAAGATAAGAAGGTGGATAAAGAGTACGAAGGCATCGTGCGTCAGTTGATGACCTACATGATGGAAGACCCGCGCACCATCCCAAGCGTGCTGACCGCGCTGTTCTGCGCGCGCGCCATCGAGCGTATTGGCGATCGCTGCCAGAACATCTGCGAAATTATTTTCTATTTCGTCAAAGGTCAGGATTTTCGTCATGTGGGCGGCGACAAGCTGGATGAACTGCTGTCGGGCGACGACGGCAGCAATAAACCCTCTTGATTGACGCGTCGGCGGCCTGTTGCCACTGTGGCTGACGGGCTGCCTGCTTAAATTCTGTCTGTTCTCAGCGATTCC
>NZ_DAMBSA010000351.1:217-5037 GCF_032054795.1 Pantoea sp. CTOTU49201 | reverse complement strand
GCTGAGCTGCCCGCCGAGTATAGCAGCGTGCCGCTACGCATCCTGATTGTTGATGATTCCAGCGTTAACCGTCTGCTGTTAACTCGCCAGCTGCATTTCCTCGGTCATCAGGTGATTGAGGCGGAAGAGGGCGCGCAGGCGCTGGCAGCGTGGCATCAGCAAAGATTTGATGTGGTGATCACCGATTGCCGCATGCCGGTGATGGATGGTTATCGACTCGCACAGGCGATTCGTCGTGAAGAGCTGCAGCGGGATCTGCCACGCTGTTTGGTTTTAGGTTTTACCGCCAACGCCTTGCCGGAAGAGCGAGATCGCTGCCGTGAAGCCGGCATGGATGGCTGCCTGTTTAAACCCAGCACCTTGCAGGATCTGCAAAACTGGCTCGGTAAGGGTGTGCTGCAAAGCGCGGATGAAGGCGTATTACAGCTGGCGGCGGGCGATGAACAGTGGAGCGCGCAATTACGGGCGGAATTAATTGAAAGCTATCAGCAGGATATCGTGGCATTGACGGTCGCGCTGAGTAGCGACGATCGCGAGCAACTGCGTGAACTGGCGCATAAGATTAAAGGCAGCGCTGGCATTACCGGCGCGAGCGCGCTGGTAGCGAAATGCGTAGCGCTGGAAGAGAACTGCGAGGATGAATCGATTTCGCGTGCGATTTTATCCGCATCAGGGCGTGAGCTGCTGGCGGAGATTCGACTGGAGATCGCGAAGAACGGTGGTCGCCATTAATGGCGACCCTACTTTGATTACATCTTTGATTGATAACCCATACGACTTAACCGGCTGAATAACTCTTTATTATTGGCGCAATTGAGCTTGCGAATAATACTTTGCCGATGATGGCTGATGGTTTTACAACTGAGATGCAGTTTGTGCCCGATATCGGTGAGGTTGCTGGTTTGCCCTAACATGCGCAATAAGCCAAATTCACGCGGTGAAAGGGTTTGTTTAGTGCGGCGAACACCAACAGCAAACTCCGCAGACGACGGCAAACCTAATACAGCATCTGAAAGTTGCTTGAGGCTGCATGTTTTCGACAGAAAGGTAACGCCCGCCAGCACGCCAACCACATAGCTGGTTACCGCTTTCTCGTGCAGATCGGTCAGCACAATAATTCGCGTTGCCGGAGATGAACGCTGCACTTTGAGTAGCAGCTCGGTGAAGTACTGCACATCGCGGCCATAAGCGGTTAATTCGCTGATAAGCACATCGGTTCCTGCTACTTTGCTTAACGCTATGTCCACATCGTCACTTTCAATATTTTTAATCTGAATGAATTTCCCGGCAAAATAATGTGAAATGCCTTCAGTAATCCATCTGTTATTGTCTATCAGCGTTAATGACAACATAGTTATCCCCATCCTTATTATGTTGCTATTTAAGCGCGATGGCGGCGCGATAAATATCGGACAGGGGAAGGGAGGTTTGTATGAAATTTCCTAAATTCGTCTTTGCGCATTTTTAGGGCAGATGCTGCACCAACAGCTCACCTTTTACTCTTTTTCCTACGCACTTGACCCCGCAGTTCTCAATCCAAAGAAAGAAAATTCCGATGAAAAACCCACGAATTCCTCGCGTTAAGAAATATTGCTAGCAATAAAGCTAGAGTGGCATATCCCTTGCTTTACTTCTGACATCGCAAGATGTGTTCATTCAGGAGGCCGTTATGTCATCGCCGCAGGTTTTGTGGGATATCGCCAGCCACCAGCGTTACGCCTACAGCTCAATCGAACATCAGGTATTGCCCGTCTGGCCCAAAGGCAAAGGTCTGGCGCTGTATATCGCCATGAATCTGGAGCATTTCGCGTTTGGCTTGCCGGAAGGCGCCAAGCTGTCGCAAGGGGCGAATCGTCTCGACGTGCTGAACTATGCGTGGCGCGACTATGGAAATCGGGTGGGCGGATGGTATCTGGCCGATCTGTTTGCCGAATTGGCTATTGCGCCAGCGGTGATCGCCAACACCGCCATCATCGATTATTGCCCACAGCTGCTGGATCGCTGGGTAAGCCTACCCGGCAGTGAACTGATCGGTCACGGTCATACCAACTCGCAGCGTCAGGGTGAACTGAGCCGTGAAGATGAGTTTGCGTTGATCGCCCGCTGCCAACAGCGACTCACTGAGTATCAGCAACGCCCAGTGGCGGGTTGGCTGTCGCCGTGGATCTCCGAAAGCCACGACACGCCCGACTTACTGCGCCAGAACGGCTTCAGCTACACCCTGAACTGGGCGCACGACGATCGTCCGGTGGCGCTGCAAACGTCGCACGGCGATCTGCTGTCGGTGCCGTATCCGCAGGAGATCAACGATATTCCCACCATTATTCCTAACGGCACCTCTATTGAAACCTTCTGCAGCATGATCGAAAGCCAGTTCGCCGAGATGAAACTGCGCGCCGACCAGCGACCGCAGGTGATGGGCATCGCGTTGCATCCTTACATCGTCGGTCAGCCGTTCCGACTTCATCATTTACGGCAGACGCTAAAGAACATTATCGCGCAGTGCGAAGACGTATGGATTACCACGCCAGGCGAGATCGCCGCGCATTCACTGAACGTTACCAACAACTTCACCTGATATCACTGGAGAACAGCATGACCGCAGCATTAACAGCAGTTGAGATTGTGAAAGAGTTTCTGGCGGCGTCGATGGCGCCGGATCCAGACCGAGCCGCAGCGCTGATGTCACCGGATGTAGTCATCACTTTTACCGGCAAGCGCGTAATGCCCACCGTGCACGGCGTCACCGCGTTTAACGCCGGGCGCTATCAATGGGTGAAAAAGCAGTTGGGCGAGTTTGACTGGATGGAGAAAAGTCCCGGTCATGTGGTGGTGTACTGCACCGGCTTTCTTTATGGCGTTTGGCCGGACGGGCGTGAATTCGCCGGTAATCGCTACCTCGATCGCTATGAAGTGATTGCAGGGCGCATTACAAAAATGGATGTGTGGAACGACAGCGCCGAGTGGATCTTGGCGCCAGAGCTGAATCAATCACCACGTTAATAACAAACAAATCAACTGGCATTGGCTTTGCATGCATTGCTAGCAATAACCTTAGCAAACTAATGGGAGATCAATGATGAAGCAACTTTTTCTGTCGTTGTTAGTAGCAGGTTCGTTAGGTGTGGTCAGTCACGCGGCGCTAGCGGAGAACGTGGTGCGCTGGGCAACCGATGCCGATATCCCAACGCTGGATCCGGATGCCTACGCATCCACCAAAGCGCTGACCTTCCAGAATCACATTTATGAATCGCTGGTGCAGCGCGACAACGATCTGAAAATCCAGCCGTGGCTGGCGCTGAGCTGGCAGCAGATCGATGACACCACGCTGCGCTTCAAATTGCGCGAAGGGGTGAAGTTTCACAATGGCGACGAGCTGACCTCAGAAGATGTGGTGGCATCGGTGGCGAGGGTTACGGATCCGGCTTCGGGTATCCGCGCAAACGCCTCAACCATTAAAGACGCGGTGGCGGTCGACAAATACACCGTGGATATTCATCTGGTGAAGAAAACCGGCATCGCCATCAACGAGCTGACCGGCGTGATGATCATGGATAAGAAATGGCTCAGCGAGCATAACGCGCTGAAGCCTACCGATATCAGTCAGGGCACAGAAGGGTACGCCACCAACAATACCAACGGCACCGGGCCGTTTATTTTGCAAAGTCGTCAGCGTGATACGCAGATGGTGCTGGTACGCAATCCCAACTGGTGGAATGCCGCTGCCGACACCACCAATATCGACAAAATCATTTTCAAACCGATCTCATCCGATGCCACACGCCTCTCTGGCCTGCTGGCAGGTGAGTACGATTTAGTGACCTCGGTACCGCTGCAGGATATTCAGCGTCTGCAAAACAATCCTGCCGTGCAGCTGCAGGTGAGCCATTCGTTACGCGTCGATTATCTGACGCTCAACATGCGCGACACCCTGAATGCCAAAAACACCAAAGCAGAAAACCCACTGAAAGACATTCGTGTGCGTCAGGCGTTGTACATGGCAATCAATCGCGAGGCGATAACGCAAAAGGTGATGCGCGGTCTGACCAAACCGACCAACAACTATCTGGCGCCGGATATTCCGGGTTATGACGCTAAGGCGGGCGTGGATTATCCGTACGATCCGGCGAAGGCCAAAGCGTTGCTGGCAGAAGCCGGTTATCCGCAAGGCTTCAACCTCAACTTTGATTGCCCGGAAGGCACCTACATCAATGCTCCGCAATGGTGCCAGGCGGTGCAGAGCTACTGGTCGAAGATTGGCGTGAAAGCCGCGCTGAATGTGCATCCGGCCAGCGTCTATGACCCGATTCTGGTCAATGGCCGCACCGATGTCGGCGTGCTCGGCTGGGCCAACCTGCCGATCATGGATCCTTACAGCGTGGCGGTGCAGCTGCTGCACACCAGTAACGGGAAAAGCCTCGGCACCTTTAATATCCCGCGCTACAGCAATCCGGCGGCGGACAAGCTGATCGACGATTCTGTCGGCGAGCTGGATAACACCAAGCGCATTGCCATGCTGAGCCAGGCCGTCGCGCTGGCGAATAAAGATCTGCCTTATCTGCCGATGCACTTTGAACCCACTGTTTGGGCGATGAGTAAAAAACTGACGCTGAAACAGACGCCAGATAATGTCCAGCGCCTGTGGTACGGCAAGGTCAGCAACTAAATCTGCCTGGTCATGCACGTCAGTTAAGCGTAAATCGGTCGCCATGAATGGCGACCCTACGGAGGCCGTTATGGTGTTTTTTGTGCGCAAGTTACTGCAGGCATTTATGTTGCTGGCGGGTGTGGCGCTGCTCTCTTTTATTCTGTTTCAGTAT
>NZ_DAMBSA010000351.1:0-207 GCF_032054795.1 Pantoea sp. CTOTU49201 | reverse complement strand
GGCGATCCGGTGGTCAGCATGCTGCCGGAAAGCGCCACAGAGGTTGAGCGTGCCGCGCTGCGCACCAGCCTTGGCCTCAACGATCCGGTGATTGTGCAGTTCTGGCACTACATCACGCGCCTGCTGCACGGCAACTTTGGCATCTCCTATTACAACCAGGTTTCGGTGTTTCAGCTGATCATGGAACTTCTGCCGGCCACGCTGGAA
>NZ_DAMBSA010000350.1:0-5042 GCF_032054795.1 Pantoea sp. CTOTU49201 | reverse complement strand
CAGGTGCAAGGTAATGTCAATATAAGGCTTAGAAACCAGTTCGCCTTTGATGGTGATGATGGTGTCTTGCTGCGCCAGCGGCGCGGTCATCAACAACGCCGTTAAGAACTGGCTGGAAACGCTGCCATCAACGCTTACTTCGCCCCCAGCAAAACCGCCATTGAGACGCACTGGTGGGTAATCGGTCTGCTCAAGATAGTCGATCTTTGCTCCGCCCTGACGCAGTGCATCAACCAGGTGACCAATCGGACGCTCTTTCATGCGCGGCTCGCCAGTCAGTACAATTGACTGTTGGCCCAAACACAGCGCGGCGGCCAATGGACGCATCGCTGTGCCTGCGTTACCCAGAAACAGCTCGAGCGGCTTTTCAGCGCTTAAAGGTCCCGCGTTACCCACTACTTCGCATACGGTACGATCGTCGGAGAGCGTGTAGCTGACACCCAGCGCTTTCAGGGCGTTCAGCATGTGCTTAACATCATCGCTATCGAGCAAGTTAGTCAGGCGAGTGGTGCCTTTTGCCAGCGCAGCCAGCAAGAGCGCGCGGTTTGAGACGCTTTTTGAACCCGGTAAATTTACCGTGCCGTCAACGCGAGCAATCGGTTGTAGAGTCAGGGAGTCCTGCATGTGAAACCAAATCTCCAGAAAATACGAGACCCCATCGTGTGACGGGGTCTGATACCAGACAAGCTGGCATGAAAAAAGCTATTAACCGTGGCGACGTTCGAAGTCGACCATGAATTCAGTCAGTGTTTTAACGCCTTCCAGCGGCATCGCATTGTAGATCGATGCACGCATACCGCCAACCACACGATGGCCTTTCAACGCATGCAGACCAGCCTTAAGAGACTCTTCCAGGAACAGTTTGTCCAGAGATGAATCGGCTAACTGGAATGGCACGTTCATACGTGAACGGTTTCCACTTGCGACATCGTTGCGATAAAACGCGCTGTTATCAATCACGCCATACAGTAAGTCGGATTTCGCCTGATTCAGCTTGTCCATCTCGGCCACGCCGCCCTTCTCTTTCAGCCATTTGAATACCAGGCCAGAGAGATACCATGCGAAAGTTGGCGGGGTGTTGAACATCGATTCGTTTTCGGCCAGCACCTTGTAATCAAGGATAGAAGGCACATAACGCTGTGCTTTACCCAGCAGATCTTCGCGCACAACCACTAAGGTTAAGCCCGCCGGGCCGATATTTTTTTGTGCGCCAGCGTAGATCACACCATAGCGACTCACATCGATTGGACGAGACAGAATAGTAGAAGAGAGATCGGCAACCACGATCTTATCGCCAAAATCCGGCTCTTCATCGATAGCAATGCCATCAATCGTTTCGTTCGGGCAGAAATGGACATAAGCCGCATCATCATTCAACTGCCATTCACGCATTGGTAATAAAGCACGTTTACCATCACGCGTAGTTTTTATATCAATGGTATTTGGCGAACAGAATTTTTCGGCTTCTTTTATTGCGCTGTGGGCCCAGTAACCGCCGTCAATATAATCTGCGGTTTTTGCATCGCCCAACAAGTTGCCGGGAATCGCCGCGAATTGTGCACGCGCACCACCGTGGCAGAATAAAACTTTGTAATTGGCTGGGATCTTCAGCAGATCGCGAAAATCTTGTTCTGCCGCTTCTGCAACAGCAATAAACTCTTTACTGCGGTGACTGATCTCCATCACCGAAGTGCCTAACCCGTGCCAGTTTGTCAGTTCTTGTTCTGCGCGACGGAGCACTTCTACCGGCAGCATAGCCGGGCCAGAGCTAAAATTATAAACCTGAGTCATTTCCCCTCACCACTGTCATATCGAACGGTTATGAATACCTCACCGGTTTTATCATTGCCTCCAGATGGCTGCAATCATTAATCCGGCGGCGATCACATTTCCAGAGCCAGCTCCACCGCAGCTTATGTCATAAATGCATTAAGCCATGGAATTTTGTGAGGTGGTTCCAGAAAGAAAAAGCGGGAAGCCGAATGGCGTAAAAACCTTAACCAGACTGAGATAAATTTGGCTGACTGAATAGCGAAGCACGCATAAAACCCGTATTATTGCGCGCTTTACGCCCACCCCATTGACTTAAGAGAGCGCCACCATGACGCAAACGTTTATCCCCGGAAAAGACGCCGCACTGGAAGATTCCATTGCTCGCTTTCAGCAGAAACTGCAAGACCTTGGTTTCAATATTGAAGAAGCTTCCTGGCTGAATCCGGTACCACACGTCTGGTCAGTGCACATTCGCGATCGCGACTGCCCGCTGTGCTTTACAAATGGCAAAGGTGCTAGCAAAAAAGCCGCTCTGGCTTCAGCACTGGGCGAATATTTTGAGCGCCTCTCTACTAACTACTTCTTCGCCGATTTCTGGTTAGGTAAATCCATCGCTAATGGTGATTTTGTTCACTATCCTAATGAAAAGTGGTTCCCGCTCACCGAGGACGACAGCCTGCCAGAAGGCATTCTGGATGCGCGCCTGCGCAAATTTTATGATCCTGAAGAGAGCTTGGGTGCTTCAGAGCTGATTGATCTGCAATCCGGCAATGATGAGCGCGGTATCTGTGGCCTGCCATTTACCCGCCAATCTGACCAGCAAACGGTTTATATCCCGATGAACATCATCGGAAATCTATACGTGTCTAATGGCATGTCTGCCGGTAACACCGCCAACGAAGCGCGCGTACAGGGCCTGTCAGAAGTGTTCGAACGCCATATCAAGAATCGTATCATCGCCGAATCCATCAGCCTGCCAGAAATTCCAGCAGAGGTGATGCAGCGTTATCCTGGCGTAATTGAAGCAGTTGAACGTCTGGAAGCAGAAGGTTTCCCAATCTTCTCTTACGATGCTTCACTGGGCGGTAAATATCCGGTTATCTGCGTAGTGCTGTTCAATCCAGCAAATGGTACCTGTTTCGCTTCGTTTGGTGCACATCCGGACTTTGGCGTCGCACTGGAGCGTACCGTTACTGAATTGCTGCAGGGCCGCGGTCTGAAAGATCTCGACGTGTTTACTCCGCCAACGTTCGATGATGAAGAAGTGGCGGAACACGCTAACCTGGAAACGCATTTCATCGATTCAAGCGGTCTGATTTCATGGGATATGTTCAAAGACGATGCTGACTATCCTTTCGTCGACTGGAGCTTTGCGGGTACCACGCACGAAGAGTTTGATACGCTGATGGCGATCTTCCGTGCGGAAGATAAAGAAGTCTATATCGCTGACTATGAACATCTGAGCGTTTACGCTTGCCGCATTATTGTGCCTGGCATGTCTGATATTTATCCAGCGGAAGATCTGCTGCTGGCGAATAACAGCATGGGTGCACCACTGCGCGAAACGCTGCTGGCGCTGCCGGAAAGCCAATGGGAATCTGAGGCCTATCTCGAGCTGATCGTGCAACTGGATGAGGAAGGTCATGATGACTTTACTCGCGTGCGCGAACTGCTGGGTCTGGCATCAGGCAAAGACAATGGCTGGTACACACTGCGTATCGGCGAGCTGAAAGCGATGCTAGCGCTGGCCGGTGGCGACCTGGATCAGGCTCTGATTTGGACTGAATGGACGATGGAATTTAACCAGTCCATCTTCAGTGAAGAGCGCGCTAACTACTATCGCTGCCTGCAAACCTTGCTGCTGTTGGCAATGGAAGAGGAACGCGATCCGCTTCAATATCATCGTGCCTTTATCCGTATGTATGGCCAAGCCGCTGTTGAAGCTGCTTCAGCGGCAATTAGTGGTGAAGCGCCCTTCTATGGATTGCAAGCGGTCGATTTGGATCTGAAAGCATTCCCTGCGCATCAATCATTACTCGCTGCCTATGAAAAACTGCAGACAGTTAAACGTCGTTATTGGTCACAAAAATAGCCTTAACGCTTTGAGTCTTATTTATAGAAATTAGCGTATTGGTAAATGGCACTGAAAAAAATCAGTGCCATTTTTTTATATTGATAATGCATAGAGATTAAAGCGTATTGTTGAATAACAATTATGCTTCATTCGTTAATGATATTTAACAAAACCCATCCTTAACTGCAGCTGCATTCAACTTATTTTGCATAAATTAAAAATTATTTATTTAAATAAATTCAATTATTTAATTGAAAAACGCATGCTAAAACGCTTCGCTTATCAGGTACCTTCCGGTCAAATATGATCCACATCAATTTCTGACCTATACTCCTTTGTTAATATCTTTACAGGCAATTTTTGGAGAGCGTTAGTGTGAAAGCTGACAACCCTTTTAATTCATTATTACCGGCGGCAATGGCGAAAGTTGCAGAAGAGGCCGGCATATATAAAGCTACTAAACGTCCTTTAACCACATTCTTCCTTGCCATCACTGCCGGCGTATTTATCTCAATTGCATTTGTCTTCTATATCACTGCGACCACCGGAAGTGGAGCAATGCCCTACGGCATAGCAAAACTGATCGGCGGTATCTGTTTCTCACTCGGTTTAATGTTAGTGGTCGTGTGTGGAGCTGACCTGTTCACCTCAACTGTTCTGATCGTGGTGGCAAAAGCCAGCGGCCGTATCACCTGGCTGCAACTCGGTCGACACTGGTTGACGGTCTATATCGGTAACCTGTTTGGTGCGCTGTTCTTTGTCGCGCTGATCTGGTTAGCCGGTGAACACATGGTGGCGAATGGTGCCTGGGGTTTGAATGTCCTGCAAACCGCTGACCATAAAATGCATCACACCTTTATTGAAGCAGTGAGTCTCGGTACGCTCGCCAACCTGATGGTTTGCCTGGCGGTGTGGATGAGTTATTCCGGCCGCAGTCTGATGGACAAAATGTTTGCGATGATCCTACCAGTGGCGATGTTTGTTGCCTGCGGTTTTGAACATAGTATTGCCAACATGTTCCTTATCCCGATGGCCATCGTTATCCGTGATTTTTCCAGCCCGGAATTCTGGCAAATGGCTGGTGCAAGCGCAGCACAGTTCCCATCACTAAGCGTTAGTAACTTTATTGTTAACAACCTGATTCCCGTGACCATCGGCAACATTATTGGCGGCGGATTATTAGTCGGTTTGACCT
>NZ_DAMBSA010000349.1:0-5044 GCF_032054795.1 Pantoea sp. CTOTU49201 | reverse complement strand
CCTTCCCTGCTAACGGCGTATATTGGATGGCGTTATGCACTATATTGCGTAATAGCGTGTAGAGTTCCGATGGCCGGGCAATAATTGACGCCTCGCTATTACCCACCACGCCAATATCGATGAATTTCTGCTCCGCCAGCGGCAGCAAATCGGAAACCACCTGCTTAACCACCGTGAACACCGCGATGGATTCAACCGGCGGCAGATTGCCCATTTCGCCATTTTGCGCCCGGCTCAGGCTCAGCAACTGCTCAACCAGGGTGCTGGTGCGTTTCATACCAGCACGTAATTGCATTAGCCGGGCGCGGCTCTCCGTTGAAAGATCGCTGGCATCCAGCCTTTCGGCCTGCAACATTAAGGCGGTCAGCGGCGAACGCAGTTCATGCGCCGCATCCGCCACAAACCGCCGCTGCCGTTCAACCGATTCCGCCGATCGTTGCAACAACTGATTGATGGCGGTGATAAACGGCGTGATCTCACGCGGAATAAATTCACTGCTTAATGCCATGCTCAGGCCATCGCGTTGCGCATCGACGGCATCCGCCAGCTTGCGTATTGGGCGAAAAATCTTCCTCACCAAATCGGCCACCAGATAGAGCAAAACCGGAAACAGAATGCAGAACGGCACCAGCGTGCGCAGCGCGGATGACAGCGCCACGCTCTGTCGCACCGAAGCTCGCTGTGCGACGGCGACGCGCAGGCCATCATGCAACTCCTCAATTAACACGCGATAGACGTGCCGGTTGATGCGCGTGGTGTAAAACCCGGCCGGCAGCGAGGCAAGCGAGGAAAAAGCGTCTGGCGATGCTGGTTCCATCCCTTGTGCCACGGGAAAGATGAAGTGCACGATAATTCGTGATGCCTCTTCATCCTGTAACGGCGGGCTAATGAAATTGCTGTTGCGCGGCGCGAGCAGATCATCTTTTGCCAGGCTGGCAATCTGCTGCAGCGATGAATCCTGCAGTTCGTGCGCTTCATCCCATGCCGAGAGAAAACCGAGCACACCGCACAGCAACGCAATGCCGACCACCGCCATGCACAGAACAAATGACAGCCGGAATTGCGCGGAGTCGCTTAGTCTTTTTTTGAGACTTTCCATCCCACGCCCCGAATGTTTTTGATGGCGTCGCTGCCCAATTTTTTACGTAGCGCATGGATGAAATACTCCACCGCGTTGCTCTCAATCTCCTCGCCCCAGCCGTAGATCTTCTCCTCCAACTCGCTGCGGGAGAAAATCTGCCCCGGCTGCATCAGCAAAGCCTGCAACAACGCATACTCGCGGCTGGAAAGGGTGAATTTTTCCTCGCGATCGCGATGCTGCACTTCGTGCGTGGCAGGATTGAGCATCAGCTCGCCATTGCTTAATAGCGATGTTGCATGGCCCGCTTTACGGCGCATCACCGCTCTGGCGCGCGCCAGCAGTTCGCTCATCTCAAAGGGCTTCAGTAAATAATCATCGGCTCCGGCATCAAGGCCGTGCAGACGATCTTCTAGCGCATCACGCGCCGTCACCACCACCAGCGGCACCTGATTGCCCGAGCGCCGCACTTCATCAAGCACCTCAAAGCCATTTTTAGCCGGTAACCCGAGGTCAAGCAGCACCAGATCGTAGTCATGGGTTCTCAGGCTTAGTAACGCTTGTTCGCCATCACGCACCCAATCGGCGGCGTAAGAAGCATCCTTGAGCGCGGCTTGCACGGCACAACCGATCATCTGGTCATCTTCAACCAGCAGCACTCTCATGGTTGATCCTGAGGTGAGGAGCGTGAAAACACACCCGAAACCACAATTAATGCCACCATCGCAATCAGGAAGATGAGGTTAACCGGCGTGGTACCGTAGCCGAGACCTCCCTGCTTAATCGGTTGTGAGAAGAGATCGGCCAGCGCGGCGCCAAGCGGCCTGGTCAGCACATATACGCACCAGAAACAGGCCACCGCGCTGATTGCCCGAATGCGCCACATGAAGCCGGTGATAGCGATCAGTACGGCGAACAGCATGGTGGTGGAGAGATAACCGAGGCCAAGTCGCTCCGCCAGGGCATCACCCAACGCCGTACCAAAGGCAAAGGTGATCATGATGGCGAGCCAGTAATAGAGTTCACGGCTGGTGGTATTAATCGCAGCGAACTCCAGCGTGCCTTCCGAGCGATGCCAGAACATCAACACCATTAACAGCGCGGAGCCAAACATCGCCACGGAGTAAAGTAGCGGCACTTGCATTTGGTCGGTTAAATAATCGGTGATTAAGGTCCCGGTAATGCTGACTAATAAAACGGTGAGCCAGTAAAGACACGGAATATAACGTGGTGATCTAAGCTGAAAAATAAGCGCGACGACAAACAATCCGGCGGAAATGATTGAGGTATGTACCAGGCCAAAACCGAGACCAAAATTGATCCAGTCAGCACCGGTTTCACCTACTGTGGTAGACATCATTTTTAACGCCCAGAACAGCAACGTCGCCTGCGGCACTTTGGTTTTCAGGTCGGTCAAATTATCGGTCATGTGGGCATTCCCCGTCAGCGTGTTAACCACACAATGCCGAGGTAAACTTAAAACTCCCTTAAAATGCCCAAAGAATTAATTTTCTGCTGCCTGATTTTTATTCTGATTTTAAGCTTCACGCCGTTAAACGCTGTCAGCACTTCGTTACCAGGCAAAAACTGAGTATAAAATAACCATAAAAATCATTATTTTATTGGTTTATGACGGATTTGTGATAATGCTTAAGGTTCACTTAACCTTAGTTTCTTAAGCTTTCGCCATCTTCACACACATGGATTGAACAATGACGTTTTCGCTACGCAAAAGACCGACGTTGAGTCGGCTCTCTTTTATTTCGCTTGTTTCTATTTATATCGCGGTCTTTTTGAACATAGCGTTTTATCGACAAGTGCTTGCTGCCATGCCGCTCGATAGCGTGCGCACCATTTTGGTATTCGCTTCAATGCCGTTAGTAGCATTTAGCGTAATCAATATTATTGCCACCTTCGCCTCCTTTTTGTGGCTCGACCGCGTTATTCTTGCGCTCTTAATTTTAGTTTCCGCCGCTGCGCAATATTTTATCTGGACCTTTGGTATTGTTATCGATCGCTCGATGATCGTGAATATTATCGATACCACGCCGTCTGAATCCTTTGCTCTATTATCACCCAAGTTGATTATTACGCTGGGTTGTAGCGGGCTGCTGGCTGCCCTGTTAGTTTTCTGGATTCGCGTTAAGAGCAGCAAACCTATCTGGAAAAGCATCGCCAAACGCGCGGCTTCAATTGTCGCATCGGTAATCTGCATCGCCTTAGTCGCGACGTTTTTTTATAAAGATTACGCCTCGCTGTTTCGTAACCAAAAAGAGCTGATTAAATCGCTCAGCCCTTCAAACTCGATCGTGGCAACACTTTCCTGGTATAACCACAGCCGCACCGCCAATTTACCGCTGGTGCAAATTGGTTTAGATGCTAAACAGAAGCCGGAGATGCTGGCGGGTCCAAAGCGTAACCTGACCATTTTGGTGGTGGGTGAAACCACGCGTGCGGTGAATTTCCAGTTGAATGGTTATGGACGCGAAAACACACCGTTGCTGGCGAAAGATGATGTCACCTATTTCCCGAATACGCAGTCTTGCGGCACAGCTACGGCGGTCTCATTACCTTGTATGTTCTCGAATATGCCACGTGCGCATTATGACGATCAGCTTGCCAGCCATCAGGAAGGGATGCTCGATATTATTCAGCGTGCCGGTGTGCAGGTTCTCTGGAATGACAATGATGGCGGCTGTAAAGGTGCCTGCGATCGCGTCCCGCATCAGGATATGAGCAGTCTGAATCTGCCGGATATGTGCCATGACGGAGAGTGTTATGACGACGTATTATTCCACGGTATTGAGGACTACATTAAAAACCTGAAAGGTAATGGTGTTATCGTGTTGCACACCATTGGTAGCCACGGCCCAACTTATTACAACCGTTATCCTGCGCAGTTTAAAAAATTCACCCCAACGTGCGATACCAGCCAAATTCAGGATTGTTCGCAAGAACAGCTGGTCAATACTTACGACAACACCATTCTGTATATCGATTACATCGTAGATAAAGCGATTAATGTGTTGAAAGCGCATCAGGATGAATACACCACCAGCCTGGTTTATTTATCGGATCACGGTGAGTCGTTAGGCGAAAATGGTGCTTATCTGCACGGTATGCCGTATGCGATTGCGCCGGATGTGCAGAAACATGTGCCAATGCTGATTTGGTTATCACCGGATTATCAACGGCGCTATGGCGTGAGTAAAAGCTGTCTTGATAAACAAGCGGCGCACCAGGGTTATTCGCAGGACAATCTGTTCTCCACCATGCTGGGGTTAACGGGGATTCAAACCACTGAATATCAGCCTGCGGACGATATTCTCAGCGCCTGCCGGGCTGCGCATTGATGAAATGGATGATCGTTGCAGCCGATGAGCAGCTAATGCAAGAGCTGCAAGTTGTGCTGCAACGCAACGGCTGTGACGGTGACGGTGATTCCACCGCCCAGCATATCGAAGCCGGTTCATTAGAAGAGATGCTTGCGCGGGTACACGCGCTATTTAACGCGCAGCAGAAGGTTGAAACAGACTGCGTGGAGATCGGCGAATTTACCCTGCAACTCTCCAGAAAAATGGTTTGGCACGCTGGTAAACCGCTGGACTTGACGCCTAAAGAATTCGTGATTTTATCGCGTTTAATGTTGGCGAAAGGCGAAGCGGTTCAGCGTGAGACCTTGCTAAAAGATATTTATCAATGGGCAACAGAACCGGCCACCAATACCTTAGAAGTGCATATTCATAATCTGCGCGAGAAAATCGGCAAGGCGTATATTAAAACGCTGCGTGGCGTAGGTTACCGTTTTATTGTGCCGGGAAAGTAACAAGTAAGTATCACTGCACAAATTAACCAAACAAATTATGGATATTTTGCTAAGCGCGAGAAAATATTCCTCAAGGTTTGTTAATTAGAAAAACTTAAGTAATACTGACATCCCATCCAGATCGTATTCCAGGGAGGAAT